>JBFJTQ010000135.1:0-6691 GCA_041625275.1 Binatia bacterium
TCCAGGCTCACCCCAGGCTCAGCTTTTACTGTGCCTGCAACTCCGGAATCTGGGTTAAAGTACCTGCCAGGAGATTCTTGCTGGCCGCGCCTGCGCGGGTGTAAAAGCGCAAAAGCTACGGCTTGCCTGCGTACGGCCACGCACAGGCAAACTAGAGTCGGACTCGCGCAACGTCCCTCAGCTAGAAAACCCCTTTCCAGTTTTCAAAATCGACACAGGAATGCACAGAAATTAGAGTTCCAAGGTTGTGGCTCAGCCTCAAGGCCATTATAGATATTTCCAGCGGTCTAAAGTAATGAGGTTTTAGCTACTCGGGAATAGGAGGTTCACATGGACGCTTCGAGGGTAATTAAGTTTACTCGTTCAATGGTCATGACACTGGCCGGTTCGTGGCTCCTTGTCGGCATGAGCACGGGGGCAGCGGCTCAGGAATTTACCACTTCGATGGCCGCTGCTCCTCCGGGTTTTTTCGGTGCCGTTGTCTACGTGGCGAGCGAGCGGGGATTCTTCAAAGATCAGGGCATTAAGATCGACTATTTCCAGTTTCCCGGCGGAGCGCAAGCGCGTGACGCGCTCATCGCGGGCAACGTAGAATTCACGGACATGGTTTCGTCTCACGTGGCAGCCGCTCGTTTGCGCGGGCGCCCGTTGAAAATCATCGGCTCCCTCTTCAACCGGGAATTCTGGACGCTCATCGTACGCAAAGGCTTGCAACAACGCGTCAAAACAGTTGCCGACCTGAAAGGACTGACGCTCGGGGCGACCACAGCAGGCTCGGGCTCTCATGTGCATCTGTCACGATTGGTCAAGCAGGCCGGACTCGACCCGGCTAAGGATGTCAGCATCGTATTCGTGGGCGGCCTCTCCACGATGTACCCCGCGCTCCGCGCGGAGAAGATTGACGCGATGATGGGATGGCAACCGGCACCTGTGATGGCTGCTAAAGACCAGGCGGGATATGTGCTAGCCGACTTCACCAATCCTGAGCAGCACGCTCAAATCATGGGATCGCCGGAGTCTCTCGCCTATGTGTTTGCAACGCGCGAGGAGATCATTGCCAAGAAGCCGGAGCTGGTCAAGCGAATGATCGAGGCACTGAACCGGGCGGCAGCCTGGATCCATTCGAGCCCGTTGGATCAGGTTGTTGCCAGCCTCAAGCCCTATTTCGCGAAGATGGACTCAGATGTGGTCAGCGAGGCACTGCGGCAGAGTCTGGGGAGTATTCCCAAGAACCTAAGCGTGGGCGCCCAGGCGTATACGGCGGCGATGGAGCCCCTCGTGCAAGCTGGAAATCTCGAGCGCTTGGTTCCGTTCGAGGAAGCCGTGGAGCCCCGGTTTGCGGGCAGACGCTAGAAAAAGGCGTGCCACCGCTCCAGTTTTTCTTCCGCAATCCAGCGCTTCCGGAAGCTCGGAAACGATCGGGGGAAGAGCTTGCTGACGATCGCGGCACTTGACGTTATGTTTGAAGGGCCGAACGGTCGTGTGGAGGCTGTTCGTGACCTCACCTGTGAAATTGCACCCGAAAAGATCAATGTCATCATCGGGCCGAGCGGCTGTGGAAAAAGCACCCTTCTAAATGCCATTGCAGGGCTGCTGCCTGAAACGGCGCGCGTATCCGGGCAGCTTGAACTCTCGGCTGGCATCCGACTGGGATACGTCTTCCAACGTGACGCGCTCGTGCCGTGGCGCACCGTCGTCGGTAACGCCGAGACCGGCTTGGAGATTGCTCGCATGCCGAAGCCGGAGCGCCGCTCCCGCGCCATGGACTGGATTCATCGCATGGGACTTGGCGGGTTCGAAAATTATTATCCCCATCAGCTCTCCGGCGGCATGCGGCAGCGAGTCGCGTTGATCCGCACGCTTGTATGCGAACCCGATTTGATTCTGATGGACGAGCCGTTCGGCGCGCTCGACGCACAGACTCGGTTGCTTATCCAGAACGAACTGGTGCGCATCTGGCGCGAGACCCGCAAAACGATTCTCCTAGTCACGCACGATCTGGCCGAAGCCGTTCTCCTGGCCCACCGCCTTTTCGTGATGACTCGTCAACCCAGCCGGATAAGACAGGCTTACGAAATCGAGCTTCCCGAGCCCCGTGACGCGTACGAAACAAGGATCACCGATGAATTCGATCGGATCTTTAAGGAAATTTGGCAAGTGCTGCGTGCCGAGGTAACAGAGATCCATCTGTTAAAACGAGGACAAAAGGCGCCATGAAGATCGCATACGCGCGGGCCCTGTTTGTTGTCGGCCTGCTGTTTTTGTGGGAGTTGTCGACCGGGGGTGTTGTCGCGAACTTAACCCTGATTGATCCGTTCTATGTGAGCAGCCCTAGCCGGATCTGGTGGGACGTCCAAGCCGGGTTTCAGGAGTTGCTCTTCTATCACACCCTGATCACGTTAAGTGAAGCTCTCGCCGGCCTTTTGCTCGGCATCGTTTCGGGGCTGGCCGTGGGGCTCATGTTTGCATTGTCCAAGCCTCTCGCAGAGTTCGGCGAGCCGCTCATGCGAGGCCTCAACGCCCTACCGCGGCCAGCACTCGCCCCGTTGATGCTTCTCTGGTTTGGCTTGGGATTCACCGGCAAAGTGGTCATGGCCTGGTCTCTGGTCTTCTTCATAGTCTTCTACAACACATACACGGGCGCCACCTCCATCGATCAGGACATTCTCAACACAGCGAGAGTTTTTCGCGCCAGCCGTCTGCAAATCATGCGGATGTTCATCCTTCCAGGGGTGATCCTGTGGATCTTCGCAGCACTGAGAGTCAGCGTGTCCTTTGCCTTGGTCGGCGCCATCATCGGGGAATTTGTTGGCGCTCGGGCAGGGCTCGGCTACGAACTGGTGCGCGCTCAAGGAATGCTTGAGACGGACCGTGTCTTCACAACGCTGATTATCATAGGGGTGCTGGCGGGTGCCGTGATTGAGTTGACAAGAAAAATCGAGGATCGGGTGCTCAAATGGCGTCCGGCAGTGACAATCTAGTGGTTATGATTAGCATTCCCTTACTGCGACCTATATTTGGCCATCACCTTTATTATCCACTCAGCCTGTGGTTGGGGCGATTTTCTTGGCGTCTGCAACCGCACGTTGACGAGCGACTGGCTCAGGAGGCTTTTGCGTCTCGGGTGCTAACATGAACCTCGTCCTTCGGCCTTCGTTGAAACCCTATCCGGAAATCGCTCTTCCCGAGGTTTTGGCCTCGAGCGCCGCGCGCTTTCGAGCGAAGATCGCAGCCGTTCAAGGCTCCAGAACAGCGCCGTTTGAGGAACTCAACGCGCACAGCACAGAAATCGCATTGCGCCTGGCGCAGCTCGACGTGCAACCCGGCCAGCGCGTCGCTCTCATGGGTCAGAACAGTATCGAATACATCACAGCCTACTTTGGGATCCTGAAAGCCGGCGCTGTGGTAGTCCCCTTCAGCCCGGCATATTCAGCCCGTGAGATCCGCAGCCAGCTCAGGGACTGCGAGCCTTCGGCCGCCATCGTCGATGTTGATCTCATGGAGGCATTTGTAACGGGAGGCGGTGACGCTATCCCTGAAAAGAACCGGGTCCGCATGGGGAACTCTTCGGGAAGCGCCGGTCCTTTTTTTGGGATTACCGAAACCTTTTCAGGGAAAGCCTCACCGCTTGCGTCAGTTGATCCAGACGACCTTGCGGTGATCGCCTACTCCAGCGGCACCACGGGTGTTCCCAAGGGAGTCATGTTAAGCCACCGAAATTTGATCTCTAATCTGATTCAGTTCCAGCACCAGGACCCGGTGCCCATCACAGACACGGATATTTTCCTCAATCACCTGCCGTTTTTTCACATTTACGGAATGAACGTTCTCATGGCGGAAGCGATATCCGTGGGCGCCACCCAGGTAATCATGAGCCGCTTCGACCCCGAGGAACTGGTCAGCTTGATCGCCCGCCACCGGGCTACGCTTCTGTTCACCGTTCCGCCTGTGGTCCTGACCCTAACTCACCTGCCGCAGCTCGGGGACCGGGATCTTTCTTCGCTACGTTACGTGAACACTGGCGCCGCCCCGCTGCCTCCGGAAGTGGCGCGCGAATTTCGTAGCTTGACGGGAGTACCGATCAAGCAGGGATACGGGCTCACTGAAACATCTCCGACTACGAATGCGGATTTCTACGCGCACCCCGAATTGGAATCGGTCGGCCCTCCGGTGGCTGACACGGAAGAACAAGTCGTGGATCCTGAGAATCCAGATAACGTTTTAAAGCCCGGCGAAGAGGGCGAGCTTTGGATTCGGGGCCCGCAGATCATGCAAGGTTACTGGCGGGATCCGGCATTGACAAGCCAGGTGCTCACCGACGGCTGGTTTCATACCGGGGACTTGGCGCGCATGGACGAGCGCGGCTACGTGTTCATCGTCGGGCGAACCAAGGAGATGATCAAGTACAAGGGCTACACCGTGGCGCCCAACGAACTCGAAGCGCTCTTGCTGGAGCACCCAGAGGTCAAAGATTGCGCTGTCGCCGGCGTCGCGGACCGGGAAGCGGGGGAAATCCCGAAAGCCTTCGTGGTACTGAAGTCCGCCGCCGCTGCCAATGGCGATGCTCTCATGGACTTTCTGCGCGACAAGGTGGCGGGCTACAAGCGCGTGCGCCAGGTCGAATTCGTCGATGCCATCCCCCGCAGCCCTTCAGGTAAAATCCTCCGTCGGCTCCTGTTGGAAAGGAGTCGGACGTAAGCAAAGCTTGAAAAACTCACGATCATATTTTTCTCTCTAAGCTAAACCTCATTTTTCTTCACGTCAGCCAAACCCAGTCGCAACGGCTTTGTGTCCGCGCAGAGATCAATAATGGGTGCCTGACCCGTCATTTGTTACGACAGCAATAGCGGCACAACCCGATCAAGAAGCAGATAGTGTCGCTATGGCAAGGTTGTCTAGAAGCAAAGCCCTCGATTTTGAATAGCACTCGGGGATTTGATTCTATATTTTTGGCTTCTTGCCAAATTCTTGAGTCGTAGGCGTCTGATCCTCACTGCACCAGGATTTGCAGAATTTGCTTGACAGAATTTCCAGCTTTGCTACATTTACGGCGTCTCCGCCCCTAAAATGATCCTAACTTATTTTTGACTTTTCTGGGCAATGGGGTGAGAAGCTGGTGGTACCGCAAGACGCTCTTGTGAAGCCTCCAAGAGAGGGCAAGACCCTCCTGGAGGCTTTTTTTCTTATGACGCAATATAGCCTGCCTCTTGGGGATTTTCATCGGACCGCAGAGGAATTTTCCGGAGGCAAAGGGGAGATCGCCGCACGTAGAGTTCTCTTCCAAGCCGTTGTGGCGCAAAGCTCTCGCCCTTAGGCGCCAAGCCGCGTGATAATCTCCCATCTCGGTGCGCTTTTGTTAACCCAACGACATCATAACCCCAAACCTCTCGGAGAAAAATACAGGCGCAACGATACAAGCCTTTGATTTGCCAAAGATGTCCTCGATGGCAACGAACAAGATCCATCTTAGAGAATGCAATAATCCGTTTTGTTGGTCCAGAGAAGCGGGAAGTGGCTTCTAACGCAACTCACAGGGGGGAAGTATGAAAACGGTTGCCATAGCCAATCAAAAAGGCGGGTGTGGGAAGACGACGACGGCCATCAATTTGAGCGCCGCCTTAGGGGCCAGCGGGAGAGGGGTCCTCCTGATCGACTTGGACCCCCAGGCTCATGCAACCTTTGGATTGCGGGGCAAGATTCCGGCGACCGACAAGTCCGTCTATTACGTCTTGACGGACAATCCCGAAAGGAAGCGCTCGCTCGACAGCTGCATCGCCAGTGTATCCCCGAATTTTGACGTCGTGCCGTCGAATATCCAGTTGAGTACTCTGGAGCCGGAACTAAAAGATCGAGAAGATGCGGTCTCCGGGCTCTACAGAGTATTGTCCGCTTGCCCATTCACGTACGAATACATCATCATCGATTGTCCGCCGAGCCTCGGCTTTCTCACCTTCAATGCGCTGCGGGCCGTCGACCAGGTCATCGTCCCCATCGATATGAGCGCCTTTACCCTGATGGGCGTCGGAAAACTCCTGGGCATGATCGAGCTCATCCAGATGAAGTTTGGACACGTCCCTCGCGTGAAAGCCCTCGCGACCCTTTTCGACAAACGGACCAACTATTCGCATTCCGTGCTGGATGAAATCAGGTGCTTCTTTGGAGACCAGATGCTCCAGACCGTCATCAGGCTCAACGTTACGCTCAAACGAGCCGCATCCGAAGGGGTCTCCGTCATCGATTTCGACAAAACATCCAACGGCGCAAAGGATTACACCGCGCTTTCCGAAGAGCTACTAGGACTTGCCGACGCGGTGGATGTTCGAGAACCGGTCTCGTCATTTGTCCCAATCCCGGAGCGACGGGAAACTATTGTGCCAGTCCGGGAAGGGGTCGAAAGTTCATTTGCCCCGGATATGAGAGAAGTGACCTTCACGGTTGATGCGAAGGCCGCAAAAGACATTTACATCGTCGGTGACTTTAACAACTGGAAGACAACCGATGAAAGCAGATTTACCCAGCGGGAAAACGGTTGTTGGGAGAAACGCATGGAACTACCCCACGGCAGATACCGATACAAATTTCTCGTGGACGGCGCATGGATGCTGGACTCGCAGAATCCGGAATTCGAGCCCAATATATTTGGAAGCTTCGACTCCATCATGAGAATCTAACCAACGCAAAGCCATAGAAA
>JBFJTQ010000136.1:0-6671 GCA_041625275.1 Binatia bacterium
CAGCTATTGCGGCTCATATCACACGCTTTTGGAAGTTCCAACCCTAACAGCCGAGTCATTCTGCCTTTAGGTCTGATCGAGAACTCGCTTGACAAGAGGAGATATCGGGACCAGGGAGCACCACTGCAACGGTGAAACAGTGGGGCGAAGACTCAGACAAAAGAAGTAGGCGGGGCGAGCTTTATCTGCGTGTTCGGTTGCACAAAACGAAACACCCCGGCACCGTCCTTTAGGGCTCGACGTTACCGGGGTGATTGCGCGTTTCTTCGAATGCTACAGCGGCGCGGAAGAAGAAACTAGCTGATCGCCTCCTCGCCTCTTTCGTTCGTCCGAATGCGAATGACTTCCTCTACGGTCGATACGAAAATCTTGCCGTCACCAATCTTCCCTGTCTGCGCCGATTCGAGCACCGCTTCAACGATCTTGGGGGCCATCTCATCGGGGGCGAGAATTTCTATTTTAACTTTGGGCAGAAAGTCCACCGTGTACTCGGCGCCACGGTACAACTCTGTATGGCCTTTCTGCCTGCCAAAGCCTTTAACTTCCGTAATGGTCATTCCGGTGATACCAGCCGACGTCAGCCTTTGCTTAACCTCATCGAGCTTGAAAGGCTTTATTATTGCCTCGATCTTTTTCATAGAACCCCCCTCCTATGGGAATGCCTAATGTGGCGCCCCATAGACTAGCCTACTACATTAGATATCGAAATACAGGGCGAATTCATGGGGGTGAGGTCTCATGCGCATGGGATCGACTTCCTTCTTGCGTTTGTAGTCCAGCCAGGTGGCGATCATGTCCTTGGTAAACACATCGCCCCGAAGCAGAAACTCATGGTCCTTCTCCACCGCATCGAGCGCTTGATCCAGAGAGGCCGGCATGTTCTTGACCTTCGCCGCCTCCTCAGGCTCCAGCTCGTAGAGATCCTTGTCTATCGGCTTGGGCGGCTCAACCTTGTTGCGAATCCCATCAAGCCCCGCCATCAGCATGGCCGAGAACGCCAAATACGGATTGCAGCTCGGATCGGGCGTCCTAAACTCAATGCGCTTGGCCTTCTCGCTCGTCGAATACATCGGTATACGCACACAGGCACTGCGATTGCGCGCCGAATATACCAAATTGATCGGCGCCTCATACCCAGGCACTAACCGCCTGTACGAATTGGTCGTCGGCGCGATAAAGCCGCACAGCGCATGGGCGTGCTTGATCAACCCCCCTATATAATGCCGCGCCGTCTCGCTGATCAGCCCGTAGCCCTTCTTGTCATAAAACAGATTCTTCCCCCCCTTCCACAAACTCTGGTGCGTGTGCATCCCTGAACCGTTGTCCTGAAACAGCGGCTTGGGCATGCAGGTGACCGTCTTGCCACGCTTGCGGGCCGTGTTCTTGACCACATACTTGTATAGCAATACCTTGTCGGCCATTGTGGTCAGCGTGCCGTATCTCATGTCGATCTCGGTCTGCCCCCCCGTGCCCACCTCATGATGATGCACCTCTACCTTGATCCCGCACCGCTCCAGATTCCTCACCATCTCAGAGCGCAAATCCTGGTACTGGTCCATCGGCGGGACCGGAAAATACCCCTCCTTGTACCGAATCTTGTACCCCAGATTCTGCTTGTCGCCATTGCCCGCGTTCCAATACCCCTCCTCCGAATCAATAAAGTAAAAACCCTGGTTCGTCGTCTGATCAAAACGTACACTGTCAAATATGAAAAACTCTATCTCCGGCCCCCAGTAGCTGATATCCGCTATCCCCGTCGACTTCAGATACTTCTCCGCCTTCTGCGCGATGTAGCGCGGATCCCGACTGTACGGCTCCCGCGTCACCGCATCTATCACGTTGCACACCAAACTCAGCGTCGTGTGCTCCGTAAACGGATCCATCAACGCCGTCTCCGCATCCGGCATCAACAACATGTCCGACTCGTTAATCGTCTGAAACCCCCGTATGCTGGAGCCGTCAAAGCCAATCCCCTCCTCAAATAAATCCGCCGTCAACTCAGAGGCCGGTATCGAAAAGTGATGCCACAGCCCCGGTACATCCACAAACTTGAAATCCACTATCTCGACCTTCTGCTTCTTCACTAACTCCAATACGTCTTTGGCTGCCATGGTACTCTATGCTCCTCTCTCTTCGTCACCTGGGTTTAGGACTTTTCAACCTCCGTCACTAGACGGCCGTGAGGCAGCCTATCAGGCTCCCTACTCCGCAACGCCCTGGGAAAACCTTCGCTGGGAATTTGGAATTCGGGGTAAGCCATGATACCGTGCTCGCCCACATCCAAACCGGCGACCTCTTCCTCCGCGGATACCCTGAGTCCCATCGTAACCTTGATCGCTGCCCACACCAGCCAGGAACTCACCGCGACAAACGCACCGATGCCTAAGACGCCCGCCATCTGAGCCGCCAACAGCTTGATTCCCCCGCCAAAAAACAGACCGTCTCCCGTTGTTCCGGGCGCAAACTGGTCTTGGGCGAAAAGTCCGACCGCCAACGTGCCGAAAACCCCGCAAACAAGATGCACCGAGATGGCTCCGACTGGGTCATCGATCCGCACGCGGTCGAAAAAGAGCACCGAGAGCACCACGAGCACACCGGCGATCAAGCCTATGATCAAAGAACTCGGTACGCTGACGAAGGCGCACGGCGCCGTGATGGCCACCAACCCTGCGAGCGCTCCGTTGAGTATCATCGTCAGATCGGGCTTGCCTAGAAGCATCCAGGCAATGATCGCCGCCGCCACAGCCCCGGCAGCGGCCGCGGTGTTCGTGGTTACGGCGATCCGGCCGATGGCGCTGAAGTCAGCCGCCATGGTGCTGCCGGGATTGAATCCGAACCAGCCAAACCACAAGACGAACATACCGAGAGTCGCCAAGGCAATGCTGTGCCCCGGGATGGGATTGATTTTCCCCGCGCTCGTGTATTTTCCCAGTCGCGGTCCTAACATCATGGCACCTATCAGCGCCGCCCAACCCCCGACCGAGTGCACAACTGTCGAGCCGGCGAAATCCCACATACCGAGCTTGGCCAACCAGCCACCACCCCAGATCCAGTGCCCCCCGATTGGGTAGATCAGTCCAACCATGAAGAAACTAAAAACAAAAAAAGCGCCGAACTTAATCCGCTCGGCCACCGCTCCGGAAACTATCGTCGCGGCGGTTGCGGCGAAAACGAGCTGAAAGAAAAATTTCGTCCACAACGGGACGCCAGTCCAATTGATGGCCGAATAGACTCCCTTGTATCCTTCTCCCGTCATCGGGCTGTTGTCCGCGCCGGAAACGAACCAGAGCCCCTGGGTGCCGAAGAAAAGGTTGCCATCCCCAAACATCAGCCCCCAGCCGACGATGAGAAATGCCAACGAGCCCACGGCGAAGACAATCACGTTCTTCGATAAGACGGCGACGACATTCTTGGCGCGACAAAAACCAGCCTCCAGCATCGAGAAACCCATATGCATGAAAAAAACCAAAACCCCGGCGAGCAAGGTCCACACGGTATCCATGGCGACCTTGGCGCCTCCGAGTTGAGTCAGCAGATCCTGCGTAAATGGTACCTGAATCCTCGCGGCCTCCGCTTGTGCTGCCGCGGCGGGCGCCTCCTGCGCGAAGGCGCTCCCCACAACGCTAAACACGACCACAAGCACGGCCAAAAACAGAATCAGTCTGAGATTTTTTGTGAAGATCATCTTTCTTCTCCTCTCACTTTCGCTCGCCTCGTCAAATCGCTTCTTCTCCCTTTTCACCCGTTCGGATACGGATGACTTCGTCAACAGGCGTGACAAATATTTTGCCGTCCCCGATCTTTCCCGTGCGGGCGCTCTCACTGATCAACTCGACAACCTTGGCTGCCTTGTCGTCGCCGACCAAGATCTGTATCTTCACCTTGGGAAAAAAATCGACGCTATACTCCGCGCCGCGATACAGTTCCGTGTGCCCCTTTTGGCGTCCGAACCCCCTCACTTCTTCAACGGTCATTCCTTGGATTCCAGCTTTGCTCAACGCCTCTTTGACCTCATCTAATTTGAACGGCTTAACGATCGCTTCGACCATCTTCATAACCACTCCTTTGCGTGGGTTCCTTCAGGAATAAAAATGTGTGCTGAACGAGTTCTTGCCGTTCGCTCCTCAGCAATCAGAGTGCCACGCTAACGCAAATTGACGTCAGCGCCGTTCACGACTGAAATTGTTGGGATATCTTGAACCAATCGAATTCGAGCTGGACTAAGCCCGCGGATTTCGTGCCTAACGATTGGGCAAATAGCTTAATTCCTGGGCAGTGTAATCGGTGCCGGAATCAAACTCACAAGGACGAGCATCAGAATAGTTTGCGGTGGGTGAGGGCCGGCAGCTCCACGCGCACTCGCGCCAAATAATCTAGATCAATGTCAGCGAGAACGATCCCCGGGCCATCAGGAAGTTCCGCAACGATTTTCCCCCATGGGTCGATGATCATCGAGTGACCATGGGTTGCAAAGCTTTTCGGGTTTTTTCCGTACTGATCCGGAGCAACAACATACACCTGGTTCTCAATGGCTCGGGCTCGCAACAACGGCTCCCAATGGGCCTCCCCGGTATAAGAGGTAAAGGCGGAGGGAACAAATATGAGTTGCGCCCCCCGATAGGCTAAGGCTCGATAAAGTTCCGGAAATCGAAGATCATAGCAAATTGACAATCCCATGGCACATAGCGCCGAGTTCGCCACAACCACGGCATCACCGAACTCGCGCGTTGCCGACTCCTGCGCAGAAACACGGTTTACCAACTCCACGTCGAACAAGTGAATCTTACGATAGGTTGCCACGAGCTGACCGTTAGAATCGAACAGCAGGCTTGTATTGAAAACTTTGCCACTTCCGGGAATCTCTTCGAGCATCGAGCCGGCAAGAAGGTGAATTCCAAGCTCCCGGGCCAGGGCTACCATCCTCTCTGAGGATGGACCGGGTACAGGCTCGGCGAATTGACGTTCATTTTTCCTATCGCCGCGCCACAAGAAAACCTCGGGCAACGCCACCGCGTTCGCCCCTTGCGCAGCGGCCTCACGAATCCAGCGCGCGGCCTCCGCCAGGTTGGCCGCTTTGTCGTCAGTGGCCAGCATTTGGATTGCTGCAACGCGAAACTTCATGCTATTCGCCCCAGGTTTTGCCGGAGCCGGAATCAAAAAAATATTGTGGATTCCTCATTTCAACGATTGAGAAACACAGGGCAAGGACTATTTCTAAGCACGTACTCCGTCGTGCTGCCAATGACCATTTCGATAATCCGCCGATGACCATAGGCTCCGATGAACAGCAGATCGTAGTTGAGGTTTGCGAGATACTCAATGATTTTTTGCTCCGGATATCCCGTCCCGCTCTCGTAGCGAGCCTCAATCGAATAGGAATCGAGATAGGACCTGGCTTGTTGCAAGATTCCCTCAGCCGTCTTTGCTTCCTTGGCTAGGTAAAGAACAGTCAAAGGAAGTTTCAGCAGCGAACAAAACTCCGCTGCGCTTTCCATGGCCGCGCTCGCACGCTGGCTGCCATCGTAAGCCAATAACGGCTTTTCGATGATCTTGAATCTTTTGGTGGAAACGAATACGGGTCGAGGGCACTTGCGTGTGATGCTCTCGGCCGTGGTCCCCAGAAGTCCGGTTGAGAACTCCTCGTTTATGCCGCGGTGTCCTATAACTACTAAATCAGCAATCTTTGAGCGTTCGCATATCTCATTGGCTATGAGTCCCATATCTAAAAAGGTTTGAGACCTCAGCCCCTTCGCTCGGCAGCGCTCCGCAAATTCCTCCAGAATCGCTTTGCCCCGCTCCTCTAACACCTCACGCATTTTGGTGGAGAAGTTCAAATACGGCTCAAACCCCAGCGACCCCGAAATATCGTGGAAAAAAGTTCCTTCGATCGAAATGGTGTCGATGATATGCTGTCCAAACAGCGCACCGCCAAACTTTTCGGTCATCCACATGGCATACTCAAGGGCCGCCTTGGAATGTTCCGAGCCGTCAAGAGGAATAAGAATGTTCTTGATCATTTTCCCCTCCGCTATCGCAACTCACCCCGCACCGGGACGATAGGCTTGGTGCCAGCACAATCAATTCCTAGAAAGTTTCTCCTCTCTGCGTCGGCGGCTACCATAACAACCTGCAATTATTTTGCAAGCAAGTCCCAAAGGCTTGATTTACAAACGCAACGCAATGAGAGATAATAAAAAGAGTAAACTATCATCCGAATTATGGCGCACTCCAAAAATAAGACCGAAGCCCGTCTGCAGCGATTGATCGGCGCGGCTCAAGAGATGAACATCGAGGTTCGCAGGGAAACCCTGATGCGGGAGGTGGGCTACAAGGCACGCAGCGGCCGCTGTCGATTCAAAGGTCGGGATATCATTCTAATTGACCGTGAAATGCCACTTCCCGAACAGGTAGAGTTTCTCGCCGCTGAGCTCGGTCAGGGTCTAGGCGAAAACAACTTAATAAACGAATGATTGACCCGCTCTGTCGGTCTGAAACAGCACCGACTCGTCAGGTGCTGGCCTTAAGCGTAAACGCGGATCTTCTTCGCGGCCTCGATCCCCAACGAAAATTCGTCCACGCCAACTTTTAAACGAATCAAGCCCAGCGAAGGCGCTACTTCCAATACTTCAAGCTTGGCTCCTGGAACCAGACGGTGCTCCTGTAAAAAGCCG
>JBFJTQ010000137.1:0-6632 GCA_041625275.1 Binatia bacterium
CCGCGTTTTGGACGGTCTCAAGGACGGCGGTGTGCTGCTCGTCAATTCCTCTCACATGGGGGTGAAGAAGATTCGGCAGATCCTTGACGCGAGCGAAGAGCGGGTCAAGATCTTTACCGTACCCGGCGACAACATCGCCCAAAAACTTGGACTCAAACATATGAACATGCCCATGTTAGGGGCTCTGCACAAGGTCTATGACAAAGTTCCGTTCGAGGCGGCCCTCAGCTACTACGAACGGAACGTTCCCAGGCCGAGAGAGGCAAGTCTGGAGGCGATTCGACAGGGCTACGCCGAAACCGGAATTAAAGAGGTACAACGGGTGAAGAAAACGAGTGCTCTTGCTGTCAGTCAGGAATTTCTGGATTGGCGCCCCGAAGATCATTCCCACGAAAGCTGGCCTTCCGCCTTGGAAGAGGTCCAGCTCGGATGAGGCACGCAAATGTATAAGGTTCTATTCAATCGTTCTATCGGTCCTAGTCCTTATAGTCTCCTCCTGCCGGAACCTGTCCGGGACGTAGGCGACTACGGCGCCATTCCGACCACCGGCTTAATGTCGGGGCATCAAGGGTGCACCGGCTGCGGGATGGTAACCGGCACAAACCAGGTGTTGCGCGCATTGAAGCTTATGGACAAGCATGTAGTCGCAAGTATCGGGACGGGCTGTAACGAGGTCATTACCACGCAGAACACTTCGTGCTGGGGAGACGTCTCAGTCGATCACAACAACTTCCCCAATACCGGTGCGACGCTGAGCGGGAATATCGCCGCACTGAGGGCACTTGTCCAGGCGGGGGCCGTCTCGTCGGACTCGGTCGTAAACATTGGCATCGCCGGGGACGGGGGCACGTACGACATCGGCCTTCAAGCCCTGCTCGCCTGGATTGCACGGGGCGAAAACGGCGTCTACGTTTGCCTCAACAACCAGGCTTACATGAATACCGGCATCCAGGGCTCCGGTGCCACGCCTTTCGGCACCAACACAACGACCACCCCATTCGGGAAAGTGGTCCGGGGAAATCAGCGCACGCAACAATCTCTCCTAGAACTTGCCCTCGCGGCCGGTGCCTCATACGTAGCTTCTGCTTGTCCTCTGCTGCACCGGGATTTGATGATCAAGGCGCAAAAGGCCGCAGCTATCGAGGGGCCTTGCGTGCTCGAGATCTACTCGGTCTGTCCAGAGGGTTGGAAGAGTGATACGGATGTCTTCCACGAAATCACCGGTCTGGCGCTCGATACGCGCTCGTGGATTCTTTGCGAGGCGGAGCGCGAGCAGCGCAGCAATACCGTTCTCTTCACATTGAATTATCTGCCGAAGAGATTTTTGCCCATCTCGGAATACCTCAAGATGCAGGAGCGTTTCGCCGGCATGCGAGGTTTTCCGGAAATGGTTCAGCACGCGCAGGAGATAATAGACGCGAGGTGGTCTTTCTGGCACCCCGTGCTAGAGGCCAACGGCATCGACGACAAAAAGGAGGGGGAAGCCTTTGCAACCTGATCTTACCGTGCGCATTGCCGGCGAATCCGGCGAGGGAGTCATTACGATCGGCGAGACTCTATGTAAAATCTCCGCGAGAGAGGGAATCAATATCGTGACCTTTCGCACCTTTCCGGCCGAAATCAAGGGCGGGGCCTGTATGATCCAGGTGCGATTGAGCGAAACTCCGATCCCCTATCACGGCGAGAAGGTCGATCTGCTCGTTTGCCTCAATCAGTTGGCTTTGGATGAAAACCTGAGGGATCTCAAAGAGGACGGGGTTCTCGTCTGTGAGTCGGAATGCGACCTGGAGGACGAGCAGCCGCGGCGCACCGTTTACAAGGCGCCCTTTGATCGAATTGCGACACGGGAGATCGGCAGCCGGATTACCAAGAATATCGTCGTCCTCGGGACGCTTTCCTATATCATGGGCCTGTCGAAAGAGATTGTCGAAGGGTTTATCACCGAGAAGTTTGCGCGCAAAGGGAAAGCTGTCCTCGACCATAATATGGACGCCCTGCAAAGGGGCATCAACTATGCAGCGCAGCATTTCACCAGAGAAACTCCCTATCAACTTCCTCAAGGGAGCGTGCACAAGAAGCTCCTGATGACCGGAAACGAAGCAATTGCGCTGGGGGCTACGGCTGCGGGGATGAGATACTTCTTCGGTTATCCGATCACGCCGGCGTCAGAGATTATGGAATGGCTCGCCGTGAATCTGCCGAAGGTGGGAGGAACCGTCCTTCAGACCGAAGACGAAATCTCGGCCGTCTGCAGTGTTGCCGGGGCCTCGTGGGCGGGAGGGGTGAGCATGACTTCGACCTCTGGTCCAGGCCTGGCGCTCATGTCCGAGACCATCGGGCTGCTCTCGATGGCGGAGATCCCGGCGGTAATCGTCGACTCACAGCGAGGCGGTCCGAGTACGGGAATGCCAACCAAAACAGAACAATCGGATCTCCTGATCGCGCTTTACGGTTCTCACGGTGACTCCACAAGAGTCGTCATGGCGCCCATATCTGTTTCCGATTGCTTTCAAGTCACCGCCACGGCATTCGCCATCGCAGAAAAATATCAGCTGCCGGTCATCGTGTTGGTGGACCAGGCCTTGTCGGCGCGCTTGGAGACGGTGGATCGGCAAATCCTAGACAAGATCCCAAAGTTCTCTCGACTTTGCGTCATCCCAAGAGAAGACGGTCACTACGCCCGCTATCAATTGTCGGGGTTCGATGTGTCGCCCATAGCTCTGCCGGGCACGGCAGGGGGAGAACATATGGTGACCGGCAGGGAGCACGACGCATTTGGCAATTTTGCTTGCGACGAAGAGACGCACACGGCTATGACGGTCAAACGGTTCGGCAAACTGAATTCGATCGAAACAGACCCTCTCATGTCGGAGATGTGCCTGCGGTTGGGCGATGAAAATGCCGAGATCGGGATCGTCACCTGGGGTTAGTCAGGCGGACCGGTCATGGAAGCTCTAACCCTAGCCCAAGGTATGGGGATTGCCGCTCAGGCAATCATCCCCAAAATCTTGAATCCCCTGCCTCATAAAGAACTCAGGGCCTTTCTGGGTAAAGTCAAACGGATCATCGTCCCGGAGCTCAACTTCGTGGGCCAATTCGCATCCGTCCTGAGGTCCACCTATCGTGTCCCGACCATGAGTTTGACCAAGGTTAAGGGCGTCCCCCTGGATCCGAGTGAGATCGTCGAAAAAATCGTCGAGGCTGCGTCATCTTTAAGCGTCAGGAGCGTGAAACTTTATGGAAGAGCTGGCTGAATCTTGTAGCTATCTGAGCGGCGTCAGCCCGGTGTGGTGCCCGGGCTGTGGGTACTACGGGATCTTGGGGGCACTGGTGGAGAGTTTTTCCGACCTTCAGCTGCCTACCAAGGACTTGGCTCTGGTATCGGGGATCGGCTGCTCGAGCCGTCTGCCCTATTTCGTCAAGGCGTATGGCTTCCATAGCATCCACGGCCGTGGCCTACCCATCGCTCAGGGGGTAAAGGCCGCCAACCCCAGTCTGACGGTGGTGGCGGTAGGTGGAGACGGAGACGGTCTGGCCATTGGAGGCGGGCATTTCCCTCATGTGGCGCGCAACAACGTGGATATTACCTACCTGCTTTTCAATAACGCCATTTACGGCATGACGAAGGGACAGTTTTCCCCGACCACGAGCCTTTATCCGATTACCAAAACTTCGCCGTTCGGACTTGCCGGAGAGTCGGTCAATCCTTCGGCCTTGGCCATTGTTTACGGAGCGACTTTCGTGGCCCGTGGCTTCTCGGTCAAGAAAGAGCAGTTGCGTGATCTCATCAACCAGGGCATACGACACCGGGGCTTCGCTTTTATCGAAGTACTCTCCAGTTGCTCGTCTTTCAATACGACTGACATGAATGTCGCCCGCATCATTAAGAACCTTGCGGAGGTTCCCGCAACCCATGATCCTCAAGATGGCTTGGCGGCCATGAAGCTGGCCACGGACAAGGAAAAGATTTATCTGGGGGTTTTGGTCCGCGATCAGCGGCCAACTCTGGACGATAAGTTCAACGACGCGCGCCTGAAGACTAAAGCAAAGGGGCAAGACACGGTCGACAACCTTTTAGAACAATTCGCTTAGTTGTCACCAGGAGAGATGTCCATGCCGCAAAGCCTCAAGTTTCAAAAGACGGACGGTATCGCCACGATCGAGCTTGACCGCCCGCAGAAAAAGAATTCCCTCAATGCCGATCTGCGGCTTGAGCTCGAAGCGTGTTTGGCGGAATTGGCGCGGGACCGGAGTGTGAAAGTCGTCATTATCACGGGCGGTGAGGAGGTTTTCTGCGCCGGGGCGGACATCAGCGAGATCCAAGGCACGAGCACGGGCGAAGCCGCTTACGATCATGCGCGGGAATTCCAGCTTTTGTTCGACAAGGTTGAAGCGTTGCCCCAGCCGGTCATTGCCGCAGTATCGGGGTATGCGCTCGGCGGTGGTTGTGAACTTGCACTGGCCTGCGATTTTCGCTTGGCGTCGAATACTGCCCGTTTCGGGTTGCCCGAAATAAAAATCGGCGCCTTTCCCGGGGGTGGCGGCACGCAAAGATTACCGCGCCTCGTTGGTGCCGCCAAAGCAAAAGAAATGATCTTACTCGGCGACCCCATAACTGCGGAGGAAGCTCTCGCCATGGGTCTGGTCTCGAAAGTGACACCGAAAGAGAAACTTATGGACGAGGTTAACAGCTTCGCCGCAAAGCTGGCCGCCCTTCCCCGCTTGGCAATGCAGGCATCGAAAATGTTGATCAATCGAAGCCTGGAATTGGACCTGCCGCTCGGACTGGAGCTGGAAGCCAGAGCATTCGGAGCCCTCGCAACTAGCCTGGATTTGGCTGAGGGCACCAAGGCCTTTATGGAGAAACGGAAACCCAATTTCACCGGCAATTAAACATTCAGGGGGATCGTACTTCGATCGCCGGCGGCACGGCCGAACGTCCACCCGCATCGGCCGCAGATGTCTCCGGCCTTGATCGCACAAGAAATAATCTTAGAGGAGTTACAAGATTTTGAGTTATCGCCACTTTTTTTTCGAGAACAATGACGGGATAGCTACCATCCGGTTGAATGACCCCGACCGACTCAACGCTCTGACCTTTAAGAGTTACGGCGAATTGGAGCAGTGCATGCTCGACTTCGCCCATGACGACGCGGTGAAGGTCGTGGTGCTCACTGGCACGGGAAAAGGGTTCTGCTCGGGCGGGAGCGTAAACGATATTATCGGCAAGCTAATACAAATGAAGAGCCCTGAACTCTATCAGTTCACCCGCATGACCTGCAATGTGGTCAAGAACATGCGCAACTTGAAGAAGCCCATCGTGGCCGCGGTCAATGGCATTGCGGCCGGCGCAGGCGCGATGTTGATGCTGGCGTCTGATCTGCGCATCTTTTCCGACAATGCGCGGGCGGCATTTCTGTTTGTAAAGGTAGGGCTGGCGGGGGCGGACATGGGAGCCCTCTACCTGCTACCCCGTATCGTGGGACTGGGAAAAGCGACCGAACTCGTTTACTTCGGCGATACGATTGACGCGCAGGAGGCCCACCGCGTTGGTCTCGCCAATCGCGTGGTTCCCGCAGACAAACTGATGGAAGAAACTTACGCGCTGGCACGCCGTCTCAGGGAGGGGCCGCACTACGCGTTGGGCGTAACCAAGGAGTTACTGAATTACGAAGCCAATGTCGATTTGGAAACGGCTCTCGAAATGGAGGCCATGGCCCAGGCGAGGTGTATGGATACAGCGGATTTTAAGGAGGGTTACGCCGCCTTCATGGAAAAACGGCCATCGCAGTTTAATCGCGGCTAACACCAGGGTTGGAGGAACAGTTATATGAAGAAAAGTGTATATGTGAGAGAAATGCAGCGCAGCGACCTTGCGGCGATCGTTGAAATCGAGGACCGCGTCACGGGCATCGCGCGCATGGCTTACTGGGAAAAGCGGATAGAGATCTCGGAAGCGATTCGGCCTCACTGGACGTCGTTGGTCGCGGAGCTTGACAACCGTGTGGTGGGCTTCCTGTTCGGCCGTGCCGGCGAACTCGAATTCGGTTTACCGGGAACGGTCGCCTGGATCGAGACCATCGGTGTTGACCTCGCCTACCGGCGGCGGGGAGTCGCCGAGGCGCTGGTTGACCAGTTTGCCTCCTCTGCCGAGGACCACGGGATCAAGACCGTATTCACCCTCATGAACACAAACCAGACCGAGCTGCAGTATTTCTTCAGCCGCCTGGGCTTTGTGCACGGGAAAATGATTCACTATCAAAAGGATCTAGCGGGCTAATTCCTGACGCCGCGGCGGTTTTGCCGAGCCCAAAAAAGGGACCTGCTCCGTGGATTTTGAGCTGCCGGAAGAATTGGCCGAGGTGCAAAAACTGGCTCGTGACTTCGCTGAAAAGGAAATCGCGCCCAGCGCTGCAAAGGACGACCGCGAAAAAGCCTTCCGCAAAGACCTCGTCATCAAAATGGGGGCGTTGGGCTTCTACGGTTGCCTGGTTCCGGAGCGCTACGGCGGTAACGGCCTTGGCTTTTTGGCATACGCGCTCATCTCCGAACAGATTGCGCGCGTTCATAGCGCCATTCGGTTTTTCATCAATATGCAATCCGGCCCCGCGGTAACGCTTTTCGAATTCGGC
>JBFJTQ010000138.1:0-6606 GCA_041625275.1 Binatia bacterium
AAACGCAACTGCGGCTTGGCTTTCGGCAACCCGTTCGCGGCTACGGCCGGCTTTTGGCCGAGATGCCGGATGCGGGTGCCCCGGTTTCGTAGTAACCCTTTCTTTAGTTAGGTAAGAAGCACCAGTAATGACTGAATTCGACCTGTCGGGGACGGGAAACGAGGCAAGCTACTCGATAGTGCCGGATCAGCTTACCCCGAACGCCGGTAGGTCTTCGGAAACAGCTCGGTAAGAACCATATCGATCTGCTCGAGGGTTATAAAGTTCTTTTGAAATAAGATGGCACCCACCAACCTGTGCTGCCTATTAGAGAGATCATCCTCTAGCTGTTCCAACAAGGCGGTCCGGGCCTGTTCAGGTGTAACGAACCCTTTCTTTACAGCAATTGCAGCAAAGCGCCGGCAGGTGCCTTTCACAGGAGCCTTTTTTCGATTCACAGTCATTGCCAACTCCAACTACAGATTCTGCTGAAACATGAGCGACTAATCCAGCATTTCTGATTGCCTGACTCGAGAACCCCCCGAATCATATCGTCGATTCTTCATGGGTGGCCCGTGGCTGCCACGCAAACGCTTGAACCCACCTTAATTAATTATAAACCATCCAGTCTCGCCTAACGAACAAAAAACTCGTCGTTTCCCGCATTATCTTAGCGATGCTTTCTTTTCGTGTGCCTCTGTTACGACAATCGACGGATACCGTTGGAACTTTAGTACCTTATTGAACAGGAATTCGGCACTAAAAGAAAAGTTGCTTGAGGAGCCTGGGGGAAACCGTTCGATCAGGCTCACGACAGGCCTTTCGTTGCGAAGGCGATAAATCTCTACCTCCAAGCGGACTACCATGGCCGTTGCATGCGGGCGCGCTCCATATTGCGGTGACACATGAAAGTTATCCAGTGAAACGCGAGCCGCGTTTGGAATTCTCTACGGTCCGTTGAGAACGACAGTAACTCGAACTGCACATGAAGCACTTGACTTGAGGTCCGCACCGGTCCTAAGAATAACGAGCATGGCAAGGAGTCACGGACAACAGAGTTTCCTTTGTCACGTTGGTAATCGTTTTCGCTGACAATCGGACGCATCAATTCGACTCTTGCACGAGTGTTTTCCTGTGACCGGGCGGACAGAGCTATTAATTGCTTCACCGTCAATTTCAGTGGCGTGAGAACCGAGCACGCGCAATTGTCTTGTCGTGGCGGAATCGTTTCTAACGTCGACGATGACGACACATGAGTCATTGTGTATATTCAGAAGCTGCGGTGCGGCGAAGGGAGATGGGCGCGTTGTTGCCCGGTTTTCAGGTCACAACCGCTAAGCCAGCCAAAGGAGGTTACCATGTGTGAATACGCAACCCCGCAAAAGGATCGATTATCACAAGAGTCTATTTATCCGGCGCTGAGAGCATTTGACATATCCGACCTCATGGCCTGCGGACGCTTCCTCTGTGACGAGGAAGGATTACGCCGAACGGCCGTCGGATTTATTGGATATTCAAAAGCTCAGAAAGGCGACAAAGTCCTCATCGCGGTGGATAGCCACTATAACCCACGCATCGCCGAAGCCATCGCCGCAGCACTGCGTGAAAAGGGCGCTAAGGTCGACATCCTCGTCGCTGACGTGGGACCCGATCGACCCTTCGATGAATATGACGAGATCCGAGTGGTCATCCGCAGGAGTTCCTCACGCTTGAACCCCCGGCGCTGGGAAGGGGCTCGGTGGATCGAAGAGTTGGCCGAGAAGAATGGATACCACCTTTTAATCCATGGGCGGGGCGGAGGCATCCCGCAGACCTCATTCCATTACGAGCCCATACCGTGGCAAGTCCTGGAACAATTCACCAGCCGCGCCACAACCTACCCCCGTGAGATTCAGCGACTGATCAATACCAAGGCGTGGGAGCCCATTTGGCAAAAAGGCAAAGGAGGAAAAATTCACATCACGGATCCCGAAGGCAGTGATATCACTTATACCCTGTGGGATGATTTTTTTACCGGGGATTGGTTTGCCTTCAACGAAACTCCCTTCTGGGGGCACCTCATGGCTCATCCGTGGACTCCGGTTCTGAAGAAAGAAAATGCCACCGGCGTGGTATGCGGAACGACAAGTCACTATTCGAAACCGTTTCCGACCGTCCAGGTCACGATCGAGCGAGGTAAGGTTGAGGAAGTTCGGGGCGGCGGTCTCTATGGCGAGGCGTGGAGAGAACTCATGGAGGAGACAAAGGATACCCAGTATCCCGCCTTTCCGGGAAAGGGACTCTTCTGGCTATGGGAAATGGCCATCGGCACCAATCCTAAGATCACGCGCCCGTCGAACATCCACATGCTTTCTTCCGGCGGCGCCGAATGGGAGCGGCGCCGATCGGGCGTGATTCACGTGGGCTGTGGCACGGCCTGGAGGGCTCCAGAGGAAGAATGGGCGGCGGAAAAAGGCTTGGCCTATGGTCATCTCCATGTCCATTTGCTTTTCCCTACTCTCGATCTGATCACCAAGAAGGGTGAAGAGATCCGACTCATCGAGCGCGGACGGCTTGTCGCTCTCGATGACCCGGAAGTAAGGAAGGTCGCACAGAAGCACGGGGACCCGGAGGAATTGCTGAAAGAAGACTGGATCCCTGAAATCCCGGGGATTAACATCCCTGGTTCATACGAAGAGTATGCCCGCGAGCCCTCGCGCTGGATCTACTCAAAGGACACGCCCGGCTCAGTTAAATAAAGCGAGATCAGTTATTTGCGGCAGCCGGTCAAGCGCAGGGCGCTCCGAGCACAGCAATCGTGCGTGCTCTTCCAATTTGACCATCACCACACTCATCTGGCATAAGTATGAGGTCACCTATCCTCCTGTATGCAATTGTCTCGCAGCATCGTGCTTCTGATTTGCGCCGCCGTCGTCATGATGACGTCTGTCGGCATGAGTTCGTTTAGCTTGTTTCTTCGTCCTATCGAAGCCGAATTTGGCTGGTCTCGTGCAATGGTTACCGTACCGTACATGGTCGCCATGCTCGGATGGGGAACTGGCGCTGTTCTGTTCGGCAAGCTAGCCGACGACCTTGGCGCCCGTCGGGTCATACTTGGCGGAATCCTCCTCATGGCGGCTGGGTTTCTAGGCATGAGCTTGTCGCAGAATGTATGGCAATTATCTCTCTCATACGGCGGCCTGGTCGGCATGGCAATGGGAGCCTGCGGATTGGCTATTATGTCTCTCCTGGTGTCAAAGTATTTCGACACGAAGAACCGCGGGCGCGCGGTTAGCGTCATTCAAATGGCACCGCCGCTCAGCCCGTTACTGTTTGCGCCACTCCTGTACTTCTTGATCAAGGCGTTCAATTGGCGTGCCGCCGCCCTGGCAACCAGCATCGGGCTCCTTGTAGTGGCATTGCCGCTCGCATGGGTAGGCGCACGCGATCCGGACGAGGATCGGATTAGCCGGCATAACCGTGTGACTTGGAGAGGCTGCATTCCTTACCTGCGCAATCGCTCGATGCTTCTGCTATTCGCTGCGCGGTTTTCCTGTGGAGTGGCTTTCTTTCAAATCGCGCATCTCGTGGCGCTCACGTTGAGCAAGGGTTTCACGCCGGCCACGGGCGCCACCGCCGTTAGCGTCTTCGGTGGCGCCGCAGCGGCTTCGGCCCTGCTTTTTGGCTGGCTATCAGACCGTTATGGAAGAGTCCACGCGCTCGCCCTGAGCTATTTCGTGCGCGGCATCGGGACCCTGCTCTTAGCTCAACACATGCCAAACGAGTTTGTCTTCTACCTCATCGTGGCGCTGGCCGTCGGTCCGACGTTCGGCACGGTGGCTGTCCAGAATGTGATGTTTTACGAGATGGTGGGTCCACGTCTGGCAGGAGTCATTCTCGGCCTGAGCTTCATCGTACACCAGATAGGGTCCGCGGGCGGCCCCATGTTTGCCAGCATCGCTTTTGACATGACCGGCAGCTATGACGGCTTCATGATGATCATGGGCGTGATTCTTCTGCTTTCCGGCGCTCTCATCTACAGCGCTAGCAGCACAGACATTCAGCTTCCCGAACCCGTTCTCGACGCCAGAGCTTCCGGTTCCTAACTGACGACGAAGAGTATCCGAGGGTGACGAGACCCAAGAAAAGGCAATTGAAATCTTTCGCCCCCATCGCAGGGGCTATTCTAAACCACTCTTAGAATTTGGAAGTTTGCCCTTCATTTTCCTAGGCCCGAGACTCGCCAGCTAGAGGCGGTGAGAGTGAATTACCTCTAATCATTCCTTTTTCAGGGGTGAGAAATGTGATTGAAGTCACGTGGCATCGCATTTGCTAGTTCGCTTCAAAAACTTCTTTTGGGGAGGAATGATGGCACGCTGGGGTTTCACAGTGGACCTGGAGAGGTGTGTCGGCTGTATGGGGTGTGTCATTGCCTGTAAGGCAGAAAACGGCACGCCTCCATCCATCCATTGGATGAAGGTCGTCGAAAAAGAGGAAGGCGAGTTCCCATACGCCAAGCGCACGTTCACTCCTTTGCGCTGCAATCACTGCGATGATCCGGCATGTGCGCGCGCTTGCCCCACCGGCGCCATTGTCAAGCGTCCTGACGGCATCGTGGTCATAGAGCAGGATGTGTGCATCGGCACCATGGCCTGTATGTCGGCGTGCCCCTACTATGTGCCTTATCGTTGGGATGGCGAGGACGGTTATTACGGCAGCGAGTTAGTCCCCTACGAAGTGGAGAAATATGCCCAGTTCAAGAAAGGGACGGCCCAGAAGTGCCATTTCTGTTATCACCGTATCGACGAGGGGCGCCCGCCTGCATGTGTTGAGTCCTGCCCTGCCGATGCGCTGAACTACGGTGATCTGGAAGATCCAAACAGTCGAGTCAACGAGCTTCTCAGGCAAAAAAAGCATTTTCGTCCCCGCGAGGAACTTGGGACCAATCCAAGCCTGTTCTACCTGGCCGGTAAAGGCGGCGGCTCCGTCGGAGGAGGCAAGTAGCCATGAGCAAAGGTCTGACCAACGTCCCTTTTACTATGGAACTGCGCTCCCAGCGTCACTGGGACTGGAAAGTGGCTTTTTATCTCTACGGGGCCGGCACAAGTGCCGGTCTAATTTTTTTGGAACTGATTCTGCGCAGGCAGGGTGTCATCGATGAGCCTACGGCGCTCGCGGGCATGTGGATTGGACTCGTATTGGCTCTCGTCTCCCTGGCCTTTCTATTCGGACACTTGGGCCCGGGCGCGCGCTGGCGCTTTCTCTACGTCTTTCGCAAGCCACGAACAAGTTGGATCGCCCGTGGAGCCACTATCGTCACTGTCCTCGTCCTGCTCCGGGTCTTGATCCTGCTGCCGTCCGTACCCGGATTCACCGGCCTTCCCTGGGGCGAGGAAACACACGCCGGCGCTATGCTGCGCGTAGGGGCGCTCCTCTTTGCCGCCGCTTTTATGGCTTACAGCGGTTTGGTTCTGTCGTCGTGGAACAGCATCGCATTTTGGAACACCCCCCTGCTGCCAATCCTCTACATAAGCCATTCGTTTCTTGCCGGCCTAGCGGTCTTGCCTCTCGTGATTGTGGTTATCGATGGGAGCGCGAGCTTGGCGGCAATCGGATCAACGCTATGGTCCGGTCTCATGATCCTGCTTCTCATCAACGCATTATTGCTCTTGATCTATGTATGGGGCATGGCGACAGCAACGGCTCCCGCCCGCGAGTCAGTGCGTCGCCTCCTGCGCGGCGAGCACCGCGCAAGTTTCTGGTTTGGAGTCGTAGGCGTCGGGCTCATTCTGCCTTTCGTCATGGTCGGCTTGGGGATGGGCCAGGATTTGGGCGCTAACCCGGCGACGTTGGCATGGCTGCTGACAGCATGCGCCGCCATACAAATTGGCGGCTTTATCCTGCGCGACAGTTTCTTACGCGTGGGTGTGTATGGTTATCCCGTCTGAACACAATCCGGCTGCGAGTAAGGTCACTACGGGACCCAAACAGCCGACAGTGTCTGTCAACGTCGTTTTCAAGGGCGAGCTTCAGCGCTGGGCCGGACGGCGAGTACTTGAGGTGGAGATTCCAGCCGAGAGCACCATCGGCACGCTGGGGCGAAGACTGTTTTCGCTCTGCGGCACAAACTTCGCCCGACATGCGTTGACCACGGAAGGGGCTTTTCAGCCTCATGTGGCCGTGTTCGTGAACGGCTTACAAATCGGGCGCCTCGACGGCACAAAGACAGTTCTCACGGGCGGCAAAGTCGAGTTAATGCTCCTGCCTTCTTACGAGGGTGGATAGGTTGCGATCAGCTCAACACAAGACGAGGAACAAGGCATGATTACGAGTCTACGCGGACGCGATACCCGGCCACAGACAGTCCATCGTCCTGGTGGCAAGCGGCATGAAACGCCTGTGAGCGATTGGGTGCCGACCACCTGCCGCATGTGTCTGGTCGGCTGCGGTGTTCTAGTAAACGTAAAGGATGGAAAGGTTGCCAACGTCATCGGAAATCCGGACTCGCCGGTCAATCGCGGGCGCATCTGTGCCAAAGGCAAATCGGGGATCATGAATCACTACAACCCGCACCGGGTTACGACGCCCCTGAAGCGGACCAATCCGGATAAGGGAATGGGTGTTGATCCCAAGTGGCAGGAAATCTCC
>JBFJTQ010000139.1:0-6584 GCA_041625275.1 Binatia bacterium
CGACCGGCCCTGAGATCTGGGAGCAGTCTGAGGGCAGGATCACGCACTTCGTCGCCGGCATGGGTACCGGCGGCACGATTTCCGGCACGGCAAATTATTTGAAGGAACGAAATCGCGAATGCAAAGTCATCGGCATTGACCCCGAGGGGTCGATTCTCGCCAAGGAGTTTTATCGCCATCCATGGTCATGGAGCGATTCGCACCCCTATAAAGTTGAAGGGATCGGGGAAGACTTTGTTCCCAAGAACCTGCTCCTTGAGTATATTGACGATGTCGTGACGGTGTCCGATCGCGATTCATTCTTGATGGGCCGAAGATTAGCGCGGGAGGAAGGTCTTTTTTGCGGCGGCTCGTCGGGCGCGGCGGTCGAGGGAGCATTGGCGTATGCGCGGGAAAAGCAGCTTGGGAAAGACGCTCTGATGGTTGTGCTGTTGCCCGACGCGGGAGAAATCTATCTCTCGAAGATGTACTCCGACGAGTGGATGAGGCAGAATCAGTACCTCGGGCGGAGCGTGCAGATCGGCGACATCCTTAAATCTAAGGGGCGGCGGCTTCCCGAGCTGTTATCGGTCGAGGTGACGGCCAGCGCCCGTGAAGCGATCGCGACAATGAACCGATCAGGGGTGTCGCAGCTCCCCGTATTCGATAAGGGACATCTCGTAGGCTCGTTAACCGAGAGCGCGCTCTTCCAAAGGACCGTGGAGACCCCTGACGTGATGGAGTTGACCGTCGGCGCGTTGATCGAACCGCCGTTTCCAACCGTCGGGCCGGACGAGGATGTGTACGAGGTCATGAAACTACTCAAGTCCGCACCCGCGGTCCTCGTCCGCGAGGGAGACAAATACCTGGGAATTGCCACGCGCTTCGATGTCGTGGAGTACTTGGGCGGGCAGCCGTAATGCCGCGGAAAAAGCCCAGCTCCCATAGAATGCACTTTGCGACCCGCGCCATTCATGTGGGGCAGGAACCCGACAGCGCCACAGGCGCAATCACCGTCCCGATTTACCAAACGAGCACCTTCGCCCAAAGCGCCCCCGGAGTCCACAAGGGTTATGACTACGCTCGGACTGACAATCCGACACGCACGGCGTTGCAGAAGGCGCTCGCGAGCCTAGAGTCCGCGCGCTTCTGTCTCGCCTTCTCTTCGGGCATGGGCGCGGCGACGACTCTGATGCTGCTGTTCAAGGCGGGGGACCACATCATTTCCTCGCGGGATGTTTACGGCGGCACGTTTCGGCTCTTCAAGCGCGTGCTTGAGGATCTGGGTCTCGCATTCACTTTTGTCGAAACGTCGGACCTCAAAACCATTGAACAGGCGGTCACAAGACGGACGCGTCTGCTCTGGATCGAATCCCCCACCAACCCCTTGCTGCGGATCACGGACATCAAAGGTGCCGCCCGCATCGCCCACCGGCATGGGGCCTTGTGTCTGGTCGATAACACCTTTGCTTCCCCTTTCTTTCAAAGGCCGCTGTCTCTGGGGGCAGATCTGGTTCTCCACTCAACGACCAAGTTTATCGCTGGCCACGCAGACACGGTCGGCGGAGCCATTTGTCTCAACGACCTTGCGCTCTACGAACGGCTCAAGTTCCTGCAAAACGCCGCTGGCGCAACCCCTTCGCCCGTCGATTGTTTCCTCGTGCTGCGCGGCATCAAGACCCTTGCTCTGCGCATGCGCGAACATGAGAAGAACGCCACGCGGGTCGCGGCCTTTCTGAAAGATCAACCGAGCGTGCGCCGGGTTTACTACCCCGGGCTATCGGATCACGTGGGCCACGACATTGCGGCGGCGCAGATGGATGGGTTCAGCGGCGTGGTTTCCTTTGAGCTAAAGGGCGGTCTGGCGAGGGCGCGCCGGGTTCTGAGCCGTTTGCAAATCTTCAAAATCGCCGAGAGCCTCGGCGGCGTCGAGTCTCTCGCAGAGCTCCCCGCGATCATGACCCATGCTTCGATTCCCAGGAAAGAGCGCCTGAAAGCGGGGCTCGAGGACGGCCTCATCCGATTGTCCGTCGGCATCGAACACGTGGAGGATCTCGTTGAAGACCTAAGGCAATCGTTAAGATCCTAGTCGCCACACCGCGTTTGTCCCAGGAGCGCCATTCAGCTTGGCAACGCCGTCATCATACGGCAGGCGGTTCTCGGCGGCCAATAGGAAGAAGGCTTGTGCGCATCCCTGATAAAGACAACACCGAGACGAGACGACCGTAGTGGGCTATTCCACCCGTCTAATCTTCGCACGATGACATCGTGGCGATTCACTTTCGCCGGTAACGCTGCACCGCAGGGTTCACGCCCACCTTTTTCCCTCGATCCCATAAATAGAACCCGCGGCTATTCTTGATGCCGTAGAATCCCGCGGCTACGAGCTTGGCAAGGAGATCTGCCGGCATGTACCCGGGACCCAATTCCTTTTCTAGAACTTGCGCAATGGCGAGGGTGGTATCAAGGCCTACATAATCCAGAGTTGTGATCGGCCCCATCTTGTGGCCGAGGCACAGTGTGGTCTTGTCTACGTCCTCGCAGCTCATGATGCCCTCTTCCACCACTTTGACGGCGTCGTTCAAGAACGGCACGAACATGCGATTGATGCCGAATCCCGCTTTGTCTTCGGCGAAGATGGGTTCTTTGCCGAGTTCGCGGCAAAACTCCCCCACCCGATGGAACGTTTCGTCGGAAGTTAACAAACCCCGGATCAATTCGCAGCCGGGCTGAATCGGCACTGGGTTCATGAAATGCATGCCCATGAATCGGTCCGGGTGCGTATAGGCGCTGGCAAGCCGGGTAATGGAGATCGAGGAAGTGTTCGACAAAAGCAATTTCTCGAAGCCCGCTGCCGCCAGTGATGCGATCATCTCCTTCTTGGCGGATTCGTTTTCGACAATGGCCTCGATGACAACATCGCACTCCAATAGCTTTTGTCGCTCCGTTGACGTTTGCAGTCGGGAGAGGGTCTTTTCCTTTTCACCGGTCGAAATCCCCGTCTTGCCCCCGGATTTTTCATGGCTCTGCACGAGACGTTCGAGACTCTCGTGAATCCGCTGTCTGCCGTTTCGCAGAATCTCTTCCGTCAGATCCACGATCATCGTGTCAAAGCCCCGAGTCGCGGCTACCTGGGCGATGCCGCTGCCCATGAGTCCGATGCCGATCACTCCGACTCTTTGAATTCCTGAACTCATAGAAAGATCTCCTTTGTGCATTTAGGTTTGCGCCATTCATCATCATAGCGCATTCATCGCCAGGGTGAAGGGTCCTTCTCGGGTCCCAGGATCGTTGCTTTTCTTATTTGCGCTATCAGATAGAATGAAGGCGGGCGGGAAATATGTCAGCTCGCGAAAAGGAAGTTGTCATACTGTCCGCGGCACGGACTCCCTTCGGCAAATTCTGCGGTGCACTCAAAGATCTCTCAGCCACTGACCTCGGCGCCATCGCCGCCCGTGCTGCCATGGCAAGGTCGGGCGTCGCGCCGGAGGAAAGCGATCATGTGATTTTCGGCAATGCCTTGCAGACGAGTGCCGACGCAGTCTATCTGGCCCGGCATATCGGTCTCCGAACCGATATACCGCCCACGGCCCCGGCCCTCACGGTCAATCGGCTCTGCGGATCGGGCTTGCAATCCATTGTCAGCGCGGCCCAACTTCTCCTGCTGCGCGAGGCGAGATTTGTTCTCGCCGGCGGCACGGAAAACATGAGTCAAGCGCCGCACATCATTCGCGGTGCGCGCTCGGGACTCGCGCTAGGCGAAGGCAAACTCGAGGACTCCCTTTGGTCGGCGCTCACGGACAGCTACTGCAATCTCAACATGGCCGAGACCGCCGAAAATCTCGCGCGCCGTTACGGCATCACCCGAGACGAAGCCGATGATTTTGCCTACCAGAGCCAGATGCGTACGAGATCGGCCCAGGACTCGGGGCGGTTGAGCGACGAGATCATTCCCATCAGCGGCATCCTTAATTGCGATGAGCATCCCAGGCCGAACACGACCCGAGAAGGTCTCGCCCAGTTGAAGCCCGCGTTTTCAGCCGACGGCCTCGTCACTGCGGGAAATGCCAGTGGGATCTCGGACGGGGCGGCGGCCGTGATTCTCACCACCTCACAGCGCACCAGACAAAGGGGCACCCCACCCCTCGCACGGATCGTCTCCTGGGGCGTCGCAGGGTGCGATCCTGAAATCATGGGCATCGGACCGGTACCCGCCATCAAAATGGCCTTGGAGCGGGCGGGGATGACTCTCGACGAAATCGATCTCATCGAGGTCAACGAAGCTTTCGCCAGCCAGTACCTCGCGGTGGAAAAAGAACTTGGCATCGATCGAGAGAAAGTCAACGTCAACGGGGGCGCCATCGCCATCGGTCATCCCCTGGGAGCCACCGGATCGCGAATCGCCGCTACGCTGATTTACGAGCTAAAAAAGCGCAATGCGCGCTATGGTGTGGGCAGTGCGTGCATCGGCGGCGGCCAGGGAATTGCGTTGTTGTTGGAGAGGCTATGAGCTCAAATCGCCCCGGGCCGATTGCCGGGGTGGAACATGAGTCTTCCTGAACCCGGAATCCGCAGTTGCACAGACGGTGTGCGCCGAGCCAGGGGCGAGCCTGAAGTGACGAAGACACCCAAGGGCGCAGTTTCGAAGGCGTTGTTGCTACTTCGCAAGTCGCCACCCTCGCTTTCAGATTGCTTCTCCAGGCACCTACCATTGCCGTCCGGTAAGAGGCAACGACCCATTGTCTTCGCCACGAAGGGGTCGCCCCTGGACCCTAACGAAATTTTCCACTGCGGAATCCGGGTTGAACGATCCTTACTAGGCAACCAATCGGAATCCTTCAATATCCAGGATCGAGCCGGTTCGTGCCGCTCTGGGTTTGATCACCGCTTTGACGCGGCTGCCGATGGCAACTCGCGAGGCATCCTCGACGTCGAGCAACCGGTGCAGCATCACCGTTGTCGCGCCATCCAATTGCACAAGGGCCGAGGCCACCGGCCGTTTCAGCCGGTGGTTTTCGTGGTCCACATAACTGATGCTGAAGCTTGTCACGGTGCCTTCGGGCTTGACCTTGACTTCATCGGTCAGCTCCGCGAAGCAGCGCTCGCAGAAACGGCGCGCCGGAACATAGACCTGATGACATGGGTCGCAGCGGGTTCCGACCAGCTCCCCTTTCTCTTTTAGGGCTTTGAAGAAAATCTGACCGGCCGTCCCGGCGGTATAGAGCGACTTGATGGGAATCTCGCCCTGCCATTTATTGGTTTTCATCTTTCGTTGCGGTGCTCGTGCCATTTTTACACCTCCGAGCGAACTCATTTGCGTTCGCGCAACCAGGCCCACAATCGACGCCCAACACCAAACTATCCACGCGCACGATGGATTTCTTTACTGCCTAAATCTTTCGAACCTCGCGCAGCGATCGGCGCCCAGTAAGCGATATCCGTGATGCTGCCGGTCCGTTTTGACGCCGGCTGCCACACCGCCGCGACGCGCATGCCGACGTGCACGTGCTTCGGCGCAACCTTGCGTATGAGATGGAGAATGCCCATGCCCGGCGAAGCGCCATCGATTTCGATGACCGCTGGAATCTCCGGCGTTTTCAACCGGCGCACATCCCAGCTCACGTAACAGAGCGAATAGGTGTTCACCGTTCCCGTATCCTTAAGCTGGACCCATTCATCGGTCGGGCGAAAGCAGCGCTCGCAAAACATGCGCGGCGGGATCATGACACGCTCGCATTTGCGACAAAGCCGCGCGATCAGTCTTCCTGCCTTGAGTTCTTCCAAATAACGGCCTATCGCCTCGCCCGTATCCCAAGCGTAATGGAGTTTCGGAGTGTACTCAGTAAGAAAAATCTTGCCGCGTTTGAGTTCTCCGGCATCGAGCGGCGTACCGCCCGCAAGCATGAATTTGGAATCCACGGCGCTCACCTCTTAAGACGTTGAACGGCTTGAACCTTCGATGCGGAATAACTCATCTAAGCCGTTCAAGCGTGCCCTGCCTCGTTGTGTTCAATCCGATTCACTCCTGCTCCTTCGTTCCCACCACGACCACCGTTCCCACCTGCATCAGATCGCCCCAGGCCTGAGCCACGCCGCACTCGGGTTTGCCCGGAACCTGCCGTCCACCGGCTTCGCCGCGCAGCTGCCAGAAAAGCTCACAGATTTTCATCACCCCGGCTGCGGCGATGGGGTTGCCGACCCCAAGCAGCCCGCCGGAAGGGCATACCGGCAAGTCGCCTTCCCGATCAAACACGCCGTCGACAAGAAGTTTCGGCGCTTTGCCTTTCGGGGCCAGTTGCAATCCTTCGAGATGGTGCAGCTCCTTATAAGCGAAAGGATCATAAGGCTCGGCGATTTGGATCTCTTTGCGTGGCTCGCGGATTCCAGCCATCCCATAGGCCATCCGCGCCGCCTTTTCGACATATTCCGGGTAGGACAAATCGCGGTTAGTCCAGTACGCCGTATCGAGACACCAGCCAACTCCCTGGATCCAAATCGGCTTGGACGTTAGTCTGCGGGCAAGATCGCCGGCAGCAAGCACGACCGCCGCCGCCCCATCGCTGGTCGGGCTCACCATGAGGCGATGAACTGGCCAAGCCATCACC
>JBFJTQ010000140.1:0-6568 GCA_041625275.1 Binatia bacterium
ACTGCAGATTCTTCAAGGCGAGAAACTCAAACGACTCGGAGAGCGGCAGCATCTCAAAGAGTGGATTGTGCTTCCAAAGCGCGGTGCGGTCTTCGACCGGTCGGGAGAACCGCTCGCTTTGAGTTTGGAGGCTCAGTCGGTTTACGCGCGCCCCCGTCGTATTGTGGACCTTGGTGCTGTCACCCGGGGCCTTTCACAAATCTTGCATCTTCGCGTTGCGGATGTGAAGCAAAAACTCGACACGGACAAACCCTTTGTCTGGATCAAGAGACAAGTCACGCCGCGCGAGGCAGAACAAATCCAGGCGCTCAATGCCGAAGGTATCGGCATGTTCTATGAGCCGCGCCGTTATTATCCACAGGGCCAAATGGCGGGACAGCTTCTCGGTTTTGTTGGGCGAGATTCTGAAGGCCTGGAAGGGTTGGAACTGCGCTACAACGATTATATCCGCGGCGAACCAGGATCTTCAGTCACCGAACGGGACGCGCTGGGGCGACGAGTGCTAGTGCAGGGGGTGACCGGAGTGCAGATTCCGCCCGGGGGAGACATTCACCTCACACTGGACACTTCGATTCAGCACCTGACCGAAAAAGAGCTCGAGGCCACGATCACGAAATACCGGGCCAAGGCTGGGGTGGCCATTGTCATGGACCCCGGCACTGGAGAGGTCTTGGCGTTGGCCAATTACCCATCGTTTAATCCCAACAATTTCTCACAGCAATCCTCACAGCAGAAACGGAATAGGGCAGTGACGGACACATACGAGCCAGGCTCTACGTTTAAGACGGTTCTCGCGGCTGCTGTTCTGGAGGAAGGCGTTGTGCATAAAAACGATCTCTTTTTCTGTGAGAACGGGAAGTATGCCTATGCGGGAAGGATCATTCACGACACGCACCCTCATGGCTGGTTGCCGTTTTACAAAATCCTGCAGGTGTCGAGCAATATCGGATTTACCAAGGTCGCCGACAAACTCAAGAAGGAACGCTTTTTTAAATATATTGAGAAGTTCGGCTTCGGTCGGCCGACCGGCGTCGATATGCCGGGCGAAGTGGCCGGTTTGCTGAGGCCGCCGCCGGCATGGTCGGCCATTGATCTCGCGACTCATGCGTTTGGCCAGGGAATCTCCGCCACGCCCATCCAAATGGTGACCGCTTATGCGGCCATCGCCAACGGCGGTTTTTTGATGCGCCCTTATGTGGTGCGCCGCGTCGTGAGTCCGAAAGGGGAAATTTTATTGGAAAATCAGCCGCACGTCGTGCGCCGTGTGATTTCTGAAAAAACTGCCCGTGGGTTGGCGGCGATGCTTAAGGGGGTGACCAACGAGGGGGGTACCGGGGTGATGGCGAGCGTAGAGGGCTTTGAAGTTGCAGGTAAAACGGGCACTGCACAAAAGGCGGATCTAGTTCATGGGGGTTATGCCGCCCGACGACACGTCGCTTCATTCATCGGTTTTGTGCCCGCAGATGAGCCTCGCCTGGTTCTCATGGTCCTCGTGGATGAACCCGAACTCAACGTCTACGGTGGGGTGGTCGCCGCCCCCGCGTTTCGCAACATTGCGCGAGGCGCCTTGCGCCATTTCGCCGTTGCTCCTGATAAAGCGGATGTAATTCCGACGGCGATCCGCGAAATGGATGGTTCCAAACAGCCCATGCCAAAAAAGGCAGATGGCATTGCTGCGGCAGGAACTCCTGGGGCAGCTCCGGATTTCGTTGGCCTTAGCCTCCGTGAGGCGGTGGAAAAGGCGCGCCATCTCAACTTGAAGGTGAAAATGCACGGTAATGGCTACGTGGTAAAGCAATCGCCGGAACCGGGGAGGCATTGGAACGACAACGAGATTCTCGTTCTCAACCTCCGAGGTTGATGGATATGCGTCTGGGGGAGTTTTTGCCTCTGCACGAAATCGAGGACAGCGAGGGGGATTTTGACCAGGAGGTGACGGGGCTGACGTACGACTCCCGCGACGTGACTCGAGGCAAAGTTTTTTTCGCCGTTTCCGGAGAAAAACTTGACGGTCATGACTTCGTGCCCGAAGGGCTGAAACGTGGCGCAGTAGCCGTTGTGGTTGAGCGGAAGGCGGCTTGGCCCGTTGGTACGACTTGGATTCGCGTTAACAATGTTAGGGCCGCTATGGGATCGTGGGGAGCTCATTTCTTCGGCCGCCCCAGCAGTCGCCTGAAGCTTGTGGGGATTACGGGAACCAATGGCAAGACGACAACAGCCTTCCTGGTGGAATCGATGCTCTCGGCAGCGGGGTGGAACCCGGGGCTCGTTGGCACGATCATTTATCGTTATCAAGAAAAAGAGATTGCGGCGCACCACACGACACCGGAATCGTTGGATCTGCAAGCGCTGTTGGCTGACATGGAGCGGGCCGGCATCAAGTCTGTGGTCATGGAAGTTTCGTCCCATGCGCTGGTGCAAGAGCGAGTCCGCGGCATCGATTTCGATGTCGGCTTGTTCACCAATCTTTCACGCGATCACTTGGATTACCACGTAGACATGAACGATTACTTCTCGGCCAAGAGCCGGCTCTTTACGGATTATCTGCCGCGCAGTGCCAAATCGGAAAAGACGGCGGTGATCCATGGTGATGATCCGAGAGGGCAGGAGCTGATAAGCCGATCGCAGCGCGCCGGTTTGACGATCTGGAGCTACGGGCGCAACGAAAAGTGGGACATCCACCCGTTGGAGGTCGAGAGCGATGTCCATGGCCTGCGGGGAAAAATTCATGTCAGAGGCAACGTTATCAATTTTTCGTCAAGGCTCATCGGCAGCTATAATTTGGAAAACATCTTGGGCGCAGTGGGTGCTGCTTGCGCTTTTAAGTTTCCGCCGGACGCCATACGCGCGGGGATCGAAAGGCTCAGCAACGTGCCGGGAAGGTTAGAGAAGATCGAGAATGATCGTGGAGTCGCGGTCTTGGTTGACTATGCCCACACGCCCGACGCCCTTGAAAAGGTCTTGCGCGCAGTTCGTCCGTTAACACAAGGACGGCTGTTTGTCGTTTTCGGTTGTGGCGGGGATCGGGATCGCGGCAAGCGGCCCCTGATGGGGGAGATTGCGGCGCGCCTTAGCGATCTAGTGGTTTTGACCTCCGACAATCCCCGCACCGAGGAGCCGGGACGGATACTCGTCGAAATAGAAACTGGGGTGCGCAAGTCCGGGTGCGCCCGATTGGAGCTGCCGCCGTTCCGGGATGCGCAACAGGCGCTTCACCGTGGCTATGTCATCGAAGAAGACCGGCGCAAAGCGATTGCCTGGGCCTTGAATTGGGCGCGGCGCGGCGATGCCGTTGTCATCGCAGGTAAGGGGCACGAAGATTATCAGATCCTCGGAACAAAAAAGATTCATTTTGATGACCGGGAGGTCGCCAGAGCGGAATTGAGCCGCAGTGATGAAGCCTAGCAGACCCGACGATGGCATGGACCCAGAACGAAATCATGGAGGCAACTAGCGGCAGCCTGCGGAGCCAAGGACGAAAGACGCGTTTTGGCGAAATTGTGACGGACTCGAATAAAGTTAAGAAAGGATCCGTTTTTGTCGCGCTCAAAGGCGAACGCTTGGATGGCCATCGGTTTGTCGGAGATGCGGTTGCCCGCGGCGCGGGCTGTGTGTTGGTTCACCGGCGTTGGCATGGTCCTGTTGCCAGAGACGCGACGGTGATCCAAGTGACCGACACCCTCCGAGCGTTAGGAGATTTGGCTCACTTTCGGCGCCGGCGCTATGCGCCCCAGGTGCTGGCCGTTACCGGTTCAAATGGCAAAACCACGACGAAGGAAATGCTCGCCTCCATGTTAGAGCGGGGCGCTCTCCACGGGGAGCCGCTCAAAGGAAAAGTGTTGAAGACCAAGGGCAACTTCAACAACCTGGTGGTTTTGCCCCTAACGCTGCTTGGTCTTCGAAGACGACACCGGGTCGCGGTCGTCGAGATGGGCACAAACCGACCGGGGGAGATCCAGCGTTTGGCGCAAATTGCTGCTCCGGACATAGGCATCATCACCTCCGTGGCACCAGCCCATCTCGAAGGGCTGAGAAGTTTGGCAGGTGTGGCCAAGGAGAAAGGTGCGCTCTTCACGGCGGTACGCCCCGGTGGTGCAATCGCCGTGAATTTGGATGATCCGTGGGTGCGCCGACTTGCGAAAAAATACTCTGGTAGGAAAATAACCTACGGCAAGGGGGGCCAGATACGAGCGGCATCCGGGGCTTCCCTTTGTTCCGACGGGATGCGATTTACACTGTGCCTGGGTCGTCGCCGACGTCGTGTTCACCTCCATTTCTTAGGTCAACACAATATCGCGAACGCCGTCGGCGCCGCGGCGATCGCCTACGCCTTCGGGGTCGATGCAGCCGTCATTCGTGACGGCCTTGAGAGCGTGAGACCCCATGCGATGCGGAGCCAAGTTGAGAACTGGCGCGGCATTGGAATTATTAACGACGCTTACAACGCCAATCCGGCGTCGATGGAAGCTGCGCTTCGGACTCTGTCCCAAATCCCGTGCCGCGGACAGAAGATTGCGGTCCTCGGAGACATGTTCGAACTCGGGAAATCGGCGCGCAATGAGCACGTACGACTCGGAATCATGGTCGCTCATGCTCGTATCCAGGGTCTTTATCTCCTGGGCAATCAGGCCAACGAGGTGAAAAAAGGCGCCCTTCGAGGAGGCATGAAACCGGACCGGGTCATGATTGGGACAGATCACAAGGACCTGGCGCTGCAGCTGCGGCGCCAAATTAGAAAAGGGGATTGGATTCTGGTCAAAGGTTCTCGAGGCATGACGATGGAAAAAGTTCTCGAGGAGTTAAAGGGCTAGCCCTAAGGATATTCAACGTTGCTTTATTACGTACTTTACCCGCTGCACACGAGTTACTCAGGGTTTAACGTGTTTCGCTACATCACCTTTCGTGCAGCCATGGCGGCGCTACTGGCGCTTACCGTCTCTTTTGTCCTGGGGCCCTGGTTGATCCGTTCCTTGACGGCCAAACAGATCGGCCAGCACGTTCGCGACGACGGTCCGGTTTCTCACTCGGTCAAAGCCGGAACGCCCACGATGGGTGGGGCGCTCATCATTCTCGCGCTGTCGCTCTCTACCCTGATGATGGCGGATGTCGTAAACCCGTACGTTTTACTCGCCCTGTTTGCGACGGTCGGCTTCGGTGCGGTGGGATTTGCGGACGATTACTTGAAACTCACCCGCAAGAACAGCAAGGGACTGCCGCCGCGGGGCAAGTTGCTGGGTCAATTTGGCGTGGCTTTGTGCGTTGCCGTGGCGCTTTACTATTACCCCAAGTTCAGCACCGAAATTGGCATTCCCTTCGTCAAAACCTATCGCCCCGATCTCGGCGTCTTCTACATTCCTTTCGCCATACTGGTCATCGTCGGTGCCTCCAACGCCGTGAATCTCACCGATGGGCTCGATGGGTTGGCCATAGGACCCGTGATGATCGCTGCGGGGACATACGCCGTGATCGCGTACGTGACGGGACATTTGAAATTGGCTGAGTATCTGCAGATTCCCTATGTCGCCGGTGTAGGTGAACTGAGCGTGTTTTGCGCGGCGGTGGTTGCCGCTGGGCTGGGATTTCTCTGGTATAACGCCTACCCGGCGCAGATGTTCATGGGCGATGTTGGATCGTTGGCCCTAGGGGCGGCATTGGGCGTGGTCGCGGTCATGACCAAGAACGAGATTCTGCTCATCATCGTGGGCGGCGTTTTTGTCATGGAGGCGCTGTCGGTGATTTTTCAGGTGGTTTCCTACAAATTGCGGCGCAAGCGCGTGTTTCTGATGGCACCGATCCACCACCATTACGAACTTAAAGGATGGAAGGAGCCTCAAATTATCGTCCGTTTTTGGATTCTTTCGTTTATCTGTGCGGTCGTTGGGCTGAGTACGCTGAAACTTAGATAAGATCCGCGATGATCGATGGAGCTCAAGGGAAAGAAAGTCATGGTCTTGGGCCTGGCGAGGACCGGCAGGGAAAGTGCCCGGTTCCTCGTGAATCAGGGGGCGCAAGTGCTGGTTAGCGACGTTCGATCAGAACACGAGCTGCAGCAGGAGATGACTGCACTCGCACAAATGCCGATCCAATACCGCCTTGGGGGGGAAAGTCAAAGCTGGCTTGATGGTGTGGATCTTGTGGTGACGAGTCCAGGTGTGCCGGCGAGAAATCCTCTTCTCCAGGAGGCCGCCACTAGAGGCATCAAAATCTGGAGCGAGATCGAGCTCGCTTGGCATTTCCTACGCGCGCCTCTGGTGGCCATTACAGGGACGAATGGAAAAAGCACGACGACGACGCTCGTCGGGGAGATTCTCAAGGCTAGCGGCGCCCAGGTTTTCGTCGGAGGAAATCTCGGCGCGCCCCTCATCGGCTTCGTCGCCGACGCGTGGGATTGGGGGGTCGTCGAGATTAGTAGTTTCCAATTGGAGTGGGTCGAATCTTTCCGGCCCCGCATTGCGGTGCTGCTCAACCTGACGGAAGACCATCTTGACCGATATCCCGATTTCAGTGCTTATGGCCGCGCCAAAGAGAGAATATTCGCGGCCCAGCAGGAAGATGATAGCGCAATCCT
>JBFJTQ010000141.1:0-6521 GCA_041625275.1 Binatia bacterium
CACAAATCGCTCGGCGTAATTTCTATTTCTGAGAAGCGGGGGCTGGTAGCTGAGGAAAAATATGCGAACCTTCATTGGTACATGTCTTGCGTAAACTCTGTAGATCAACGGCATGCGAAAAGGAGGGGGGAAAGTGAGTAAGACAAAAATAAATCTATTGGTGATTTTATTTTTGGCGATCTTGACAGCGACTGTTCGCGCTCAGCCTTCTGGACAGGGGGAGCAAGGGGACCGTCCCGGTCCAGGCTATGGAATGGGGCCTGGAATGATGGGACCAGGCTGGGGTCCTGGTTACGGTATGGGATCCGGCATGATGGGTCCGGGTTGGGAGCATCGGCATCATCACATGGGGCCAGGCATGATGGGGCCTGGTTGGGGATACGGGCATCACATGGGACCCGGCATGATGGGACCCGGTTGGGGATACGGGCCGGGATATGGATGGGGGCCCGGAATGAGAGGGCCGGGCCCGGAGACCGAGTTGACGCCGGAAGAGCGCGAGGCGCGGGCGAAGGCCTTCGTCGAGGAATATATTCGGCGCTATCTCCCCGGCTACAGGCTGGAGAAAAAAGAGGGTAGCAAGAAAAAGTAACCCGCTCTGAAATCTGCGATTTGAAATCTGTAATTCCGAGCCCGGCGAGGACCTTACGGGTCTCGCTGGTCACTTAATCATGTGAGTTATTGTCGATTGAGGCTAGAACTCTATCGTGCCGGCAAGTTAGTGAGAAACTTTTTCGTCGCCGATTCCGTTGCCAATGAGGAGGTCGGAACATGAGGGCAATAGCATACATTGCTGACATTTTGGCTCAGTGGCAGCCAGGTTATCCCGGTTATCAAGGCCCTTGGGGCTGGCATGGCAACATGATGGGAGGTGGATGGGGGATCTTCATGATTATCTTCATGTTGATCTTTTTGGGCCTTGTGGTCGCGGCAGTCGTTCTCCTTGTACGCTACTTGTCGCCGCACTCGAGATCAACCCCAACTTCTGACGATGCGCTCGAGATCCTTAAACGTCGCTATGCGAGAGGCGAGATTCAAAAGGCCGAATTCGAGGAAAAAAGGAAAGATTTGGAATCCTAAGACCGTTGGCGTTTGGCCCGTAGGTCATCGAAAGGTCCAATCAAAATATTTTCCACTGGAAGAAAATATGAAAATCGCCGCGGGCGAACTTGTTGAGCCTTTAATTCGGGTAGCTCTTGCTTTGGCCCTGCTGTCAGGAAGCGTTTCCGAAATCGAAGCCCAGCCATCCAAACAAATCTTTTTGTTGGGACAAGAAATCTACCAGGTCAACTGCAGTGCCTGTCATGGAGTTGAGGGAGATGGAAACGGCCCCGCTGCCTCGATGTTTCGCATCCGGCCGCGGGACTTTAGAACTGGCATCTACAAGTTCCGCTCTACGCCGTCAGGCTCATTGCCCACGAATGATGATCTGCTTGGCACCGTTGTTCAAGGACTTCGATGGACCGGAATGATTGGTCGTGCGGACCTGACAGACAGTGCTGGCAAGGCGGCCGTCGAATACCTCAAAGGATTTTCATCGCGCTTTGCGAACGAACGACCGGCGAAGCCGGTGGATGTTCCGCCGGCGCCGGTAAAAACGGCGCAGCTCTTGGCGCAAGGTCGAAAACTCTACAGCGAACTTGGATGCGCCGCCTGTCATGGGGAATCGGGCCGCGGAGACGGCCCATCAGCACAAGGGTTAAAGGACGATTGGGGTTGGCCTAGCTGGCCGTCGGATCTAACGTGGCGGCCGCTCAAACGGGGCTCCGATCTCGGAGGAACCTTTCTCACCCTTGTTACCGGGCTTTCTGGTACGTCGATGCCGTCGTACGCAGATTCTCTCGATAGCCAGCAGGCATGGGCTTTGGTTTACTACATGGAGTCAATGGTGCCGCCGAATCAGCGACTCTCTTTAGATCGAACTCTTGGCGAGGAACATCAGGGGTGGATGGCTCTCAGGATGGGCGGGATGATGGGGCACGGCATGATGGGTTCGGGGATGATGCGCCGGATGCCCTCAAGGTAAACGCCCGTGCGGGTCTCGGTGATTCATCGGCCAAAACATTTCGGCTACCGCAACAGCTCCCCTGCGCGGTCAAGATAGCGCAATAAATGTTTGCAGCGATCGCTCAGGTGCAATCAAATGTGCAATTGCCGGGCGCCGTGCCCAATGAACCCGAATTCCGCAGTTCAGACTTTGGAGACAAGCGAGAGACGAACCCTCCGCTGCGAAGGCAACGGGCCTGTACCTTGTCGTTTCCTGCGAGCTGCGGTGAATGGAGTTGCACATCGAGGTAAAAGGCGACAAGAAGCCAAGCCCCACAATGAGCATTGAAATTGTCCGTTTTTATGCCTTCGCCACTCCGGGCTCGTCCCTCGCTCGGCACAGGTCGTCAATGTCAACAGCGGAATCCGGGATGAATCACCGGTGTTACTCGACAGCTTAGCTTCCGCATGCCGATGCTTTAATTAGAACACTCTCTCGCGCTAACTCGTTGGGCTGGCTGCTGAACATAGTCTGTTTCCTTGGGGCTCTTGGCTGTATAATAGACTTTGAGCAGTCGATCCTTGATGTTGCGCGTCTGGAAGCGAGATGATCTTTCCACCTTTACGGGCGTGGGCTCATGATCTTTTTCTGGAAGTTGAGTCGGCGCCTGATTGCGTTTACCCGCTGATGAGACCAGGATCCCCGCGCGTAACACATACGAATCAGCAAGGGAGCATCATGGAGATGTCATCGGCCCCCTTTAAATTCCGCAAACTGGCGTTCTTGGTGGAAGTGACTCCTTTCAAAGCCGCTTCCGTGGAGCAGCTTCTGACGAGCATTACCGTCGTACCGGAAGCTTCAATCTTCTATCACCTACACCAGAGGTTTTTCCGTGATCCCCAACGCCTCCCGGAGTATCCGAACGATCTCGCCGATTGGGCGCATGCGATTCTCGGCAACGCCGTGATCGCCGAACGTCTGGCGAATCTAAACCTGTTTCGCAGCGTAGATGTCAATGTCGTGCGCCGGGAAATCAGTGTGATCCTGGCGGAACATTTGATGGAACATGGAAATGGCCGGTCCGTCCCGGCGGAAGACGCTTTTATTTTCTGTCAGCCGCGCCTGATCGGGTTTGGCAGCGGTTATCAGGCTTCGACGCCGCAGGAATTCGTTCAGGCTCTCCGTGAGGTGGACAGCGACGTCATTGGCTTTCATTTGTTCATACCGAAAGCCAGTCCCGGGCGCGTCTCGAACGATTTCGCCGCATGGTTCCGGCACTTGGGGTTTGAATCGCTGGCGCAACAACTCGATGCCTTCGATCCCTATTTGAACAGTCTGGAAGACAATCGGTTGTACTTGATCGAGATAGTCGAGAAGGGCATTCGCACGCCGCAGGCGGGAGGCGGAGATGCTTGAATCTTATCGCGGCATTGCCCCGGATAGCGTTCTAAGGGAAATCGCTATCCTCGCTGACGCCCTCCAGGGGCGCACATTGCAGCATGTGAATTCCACCCGTGTTGGCGGCGGCGTCGCCGAGCTACTGACTCGCCTCGTTCCTTTCACCGAGTCCCTTGGCATCCGCACGGCGTGGGATGTAATTGAGGGGAACGCGAGTTTCTTTGAAGTGACCAAGTCCCTCCACAATGCATTGCAAGGCGCCGAGGTGGAAATCTCTCACGCCGACCGAGAAGTCTATCTTCAGTGCCTCCAGGATAACGCGGCGCGCATTTATTTGGATGCCGACGTGGTTATCGTGCACGATCCCCAGCCCGCATACCTTGTGGACTATTGTCCAGTGGACCGGCGCCGGCTGGCGTGGCGCTGCCATATCGATCTCTCCAAGCCGAACGACGATGCGTGGAGGTTTATCCGCCAGGCGGTGAGCAAGTATGCGATGGCCGTGTTTCATGTGCCGCAGTTCGCCCGGGGCTTGCCGATTCCCCAGGTTCTGATCGCCCCTTCGATCGATCCTTTGAGCGCGAAGAATCGCGACCTGGCCGAGAACGATATTTCGGCGGTGACCGATCGCTTTGGCATCGACCGCCGCCGGCCTCTGCTCGTCCAGATTTCCCGGTTTGATCGTTTCAAGGACCCCCTTGGCGTTATCGCCGCATATCGCCTGGTGCGGCAAAACTTCGATTGTCAATTAGTTCTGGCTGGGGGCACGGCTACGGATGATCCTGAGGGGGAGGAAGTCTTGGACGAAGTACAAGAGGTGGCGGCAGGCGACCCGGATGTTTTTGTTCTCTCTTTGCCGCCGAACAGCGACCATGAAATCAACGCGCTGCAGAGGGCGGCCACGGTGATCCTCCAGAAATCCACGCGCGAGGGGTTTGGCCTTACCGTGACGGAGGGTATGTGGAAGGGAAAGCCGGTGATTGGCGGCGCCGTGGGCGGCATGCCCGCGCAGATCATCCATGGAGAAACCGGGTTTCTGGTTCATTCGGTACAGGGTGCGGCGTTCCGCATCCGGTATCTCTTGAGCCATCCGCGGGCAGCACAGCGCATGGGCGCCCAGGGACGCGAGCATGTGCGGCGCCACTTTCTCAGCACGCGCCATGTGCGGGACTATTTGCTGCTGATGCTCCTCATCATCAATGGCTGCCCGGACAACCCCATCCTGCTACCCGAGAGCAATGAGAAGTCAGCATAACCTGATGCTTTGGGCCGTTTAACGTTTGAACCAGCGGCAGTCTTGACGCTCCTCGCAACATGCCATTTGCTATACGCCATCTGCGCGTTTTTCCCCAGTTGCTACGAACCATCTTCCCTGCGCCATTAGCCATCAGCCACCCGCGCCCTTCTCCTTTCCACCCTTGAACTTTTGAAGGAGTTTTGGAATTTGGATTTGGGATTTGGGGTTCAGACATAACAATCACTACAATCTTTTAGTTTCGCGTCTACGTGGTTGCGCCTTTATTGCATTGGCGTTTAGGTCTGGCCTTCCTTTCTTGGCATCCCATTCGCGCCAAACCACATGCATGCGCTTGGTGTTGCGCTGCCGAAATAAATCATGTCCTGGTCGAGCAGGTAGGGCCTCAGATCGGGTGTACGGTGACCAAAGGCAAGATGCGATCGCTTGCCGCAGAGCTTCGAAAAGGCCGTTCGCTAACTAGATCATTGTCCGGCTCGGCGCTCGCCGCCGGGATAATTGCAATCTGCGGCTTTGCGGCAGAACATTGCTGCAGGATGAAGCACCCCAGCGCGAGGCTCTCGGGATCACGCTAGAAGCCCCTTCCAGCGCCATCTAAACTTCCACCAGCGAAAGATTCCTTAGGCGCCGCCCATCTACAGCAGTGCGCCGCAATGCTTGCAGTGCGCGGCATCCTGATCGTGGCCGGCCACGCCGCATTCCGAGCAGGCGCGGGTCGAAGCCCGACGTTTGGCCGCCTCCGAGATTTCCACGGTCACGATGCCCGTTGGCACCGCCAGGATGCTGTACCCGATGATCATCACCACGGAGGCTAAGGCTTTGCCCAGCGGTGTCTGGGGCGAGATGTCTCCATAACCCACGGTTGTCATGGTCACGACGGCCCAGTATATGCTCGTCGGAATGTCCGTAAAGCCATGCTGCTCGCCCTCGACGACGTACATCAACGAGCCGACGATGACCAAAATCGTCATCACCGCGAATAGGAAAACGCTGATCTTGCGGCGGCTCGCGAGCAGCGCGCTGGTAATGATACTCGCCTCGCTCAGATATTCGGTGAGCTTGAAAATCCTGAAAATACGCAGCAGCCGGAGGATGCGGATGCTCAACAGGTATTGGCTGCCGGGTACGAACGCGCTGACATAGGTGGGAACGACGGCAAGGAGATCGACGATTCCGAAGAAGCTGGTGGCGTATCGCCAGGGGCGCTGCACGGAAACTAAACGGAGCACATATTCGATGGTAAACAGGATGGTGAAGAACCATTCCGTAGCATAGAGCTCGTCCCCGTAGATGGCGCGGATACTGCCGACGCTTTCGAGGGTCACGGCGGCGACGCTCAGGATGATGCTCCAGATGAGCGCGACATCGAACGCTTTGCCGGCGGCCGTATCGGCTTCAAAAATAATTTGCCGCAGCCGAATACGCCATGCGCGCGCCGGTTTTTGAGAAGTCGGGGGTTGCACGACTCAGAATCTAGCCAGACCATGGATGGAATGGCAAGGGTTGCGGGGGTCTCCCATATGATGCGTTCAGTCTACGATTCAATCTCACAATTTGAGACTGAAGCAGAGCGACGGCACAGCCCGCGTCGTCTCGTTCTCGATAGTGTGAACTGCATATTCGGTGTCCACATCCTTGACAAGCGTCTGGAATCGAAAGAAGATCACAGTTATTCGAAAAGCTCCTGACGGCGGTATGATACTGGCCGGTATATCCCCTCGCTGCGAGGTGTAGAAATGGATAAAAAACTATCCCGAATTCTAGACGAAACAATTCAACTGGAGCTTAACGTCGCCGATCTCTATCTCAGTTTTGCGCAGGCTTTTTCCGAGGATAAGGATTTTTGGTTGCCCCTGGCCTTGGAGGAGAAGAATCATGCTG
>JBFJTQ010000142.1:0-6519 GCA_041625275.1 Binatia bacterium
GCGGAGGGAGTGTAACCAGATCCACGTGCGCAGGCACGGACTTTCACTGCGTCTTGAGAAAAGGAGCGCACCGTGGTGATGATCCCGGAAAGCGCGGCAGCAACGTAGGAAGAGAAGAAATGGGTCAAGGAACTTCGCCACAGGGACGCCGAGATCGAAGAGGATTTATTTATTCACGATGCCTCCTCACTCGTTCTTCTCAGCGCTCTCGGCATGTGCTTCGCATTTTATTTATTACAGTAGGTCACTATGGCTAAAATTCTGGAAAAACTTTTTTATCCTAAAGCCGTTGCCATTATCGGTGCCTCGAAAGACCCCGCTAAGACCGGCGGCCGGCCCATCGCGCAAAACCGCGATCTAGGCTTTTCAGGCCGGATCTACCCGGTCAATCCCGGGGCGGCTGAAGTGCAAGGCTGGAAAGCCTATCCTTCCGTACAGGAGATTCCTGACGAACTTGACTGCGCCATCATCGCCGTTCCGGCTGCATCCGTGCCGGACGCGGTTGCGGGATGCGCCGAGAAGCACGTGCCACTGGCAATCGTGCTCAGCTCCGGCTTCGCCGAATACAGCGATGAGGGCCGCCGTACTCAGGATCGTCTCGTTACCATCGCGCGCTCCGGCGGCGTTCGCCTGTTGGGGCCCAACACCATGGGCGGCATCAGCCTCGACGGTTCGTTCAGCGCGACGTTTACCAGTCTCGCTCAACAAGGAAAGGAGGGCTGGCCGCAACGTGGAAACGTGAGCGTGGTAAGTCAGAGCGGGGCCGTCGGCACGCAGATTCTCGTCTTGCTGCGCGACCGCGGCATCGGCGTGGCGAAGTGGGTATCGACGGGCAACCAGTGCGATATCGATGTCGCCGATTGCATCGAATATCTCGCTCATGACGAAATGACTCGCGTCATCGCTGTATACCAGGAGGGGAGTCTCGACGGGCACCGCCTTAGACGCGCGTTCGAAGCGGCGCGACTCAGCCGCAAGCCGGTGATCATGTTGAAAGTCGGGGAATCCGAGATCGGCGCCGCGGCCGCGGCATCTCACACCGCATCGCTTGCCGGCGCCGCCAGCGTTTACCGAGCCGTCTTCCGCCAGCACAACGTGTTTGCTGCTCAGTCGCTCGAGGAGTTGGTTGACGTGGTGGCTGCTTGCCGCGCCGGTCGGTTTCCGGAGCGGCCTGAATTGGCGGTCACGAGCGGTTCGGGCGGGATCAGCGTCATTGTAGCCGACACGAGCGCCCGCTACGGTCTGGTTTTACCCGAGGTCCCGCCAGAAACTCAACGCAGGTTGAAAGAGCTCGTGCCCTATGCCGTTACGCGGAACCCGGTCGATATGGCCACTGCCGGCATGCGGGACATGCAGATGACAGCCCAGGTTCTGGAAATGCTCTTGGAGGAGGGAAACTATCCCGCAGCTTTTACCTATCTCTCGCACAACGGATTGAATCCGAAACGCATGGAAGATCTGGCGCGCTACTTGTTGCCGGTGCGCGAAAAGTTTCCCGACCGGGTCCTCGGCATCGTTGCCAATATGATGCGTGAATGGCGCGATCGATTTCAGGAGCAAGGTCTTCTCGTGTACGAAGAACCGGCGCGGGCGATTGCGGCGATTGCGGCCCTGTGGCGTATCGGCCGCGGGTTTTCCGAAGGCGGCTCGCGCGACCTACCGCTTTCCCTGCCCCCGGCAGCTCTTGCACCGCACGACGGTCGGGCCGGCGAACAGGCGGCGAAGCGCCTCGTGGCATCAATGGGTATCCCGGCGGTACAGGACCGCCTTGCTGGCTCCGCTGCCGAAGCCGTGGATGCCGCGAAGGCTTTCGGAAAGCCAGTGGTCCTGAAGATCGCCTCGCCGGATATCGCGCACAAGTCGGAGATGGGCGGCGTGCTTCTCGGCCTGCACTCCGCCGACGAGGTTGCGGCGGGCTACGACACGCTGATGTCTCGCGCCCGCGCCGCCGCACCTAAAGCGCAAATCGATGGTGTCCTGGTCTCGCCCTTGATCGAAGGCGGCGTGGAGACCATTGTCGGCCTCAAACGCGATCCGGTGTTCGGGCCGGTGGTCATGTTCGGGATAGGGGGCATCTTCGTGGAGGTCTACCGCGACGTCTCTTTGCGTGTGGCGCCTTTCGGCATAGAGACCGCCCGCGCGATGATCCGAGAAATCGTCGGCTATCCGCTTTTGGCTGGCGCTCGCGGCCGCGACAAAGCTGACATCGAAGCGCTTGCACGTGCGCTTTCGCTGATATCGGCTTATGCGGACCGATTTCGCGATGACCTGGATAGTATCGACATCAATCCCCTGATCGTCCTACCCGAAGGCAAAGGCGTCGTCGCGGTCGACGCCCTTGTTGTTCCGTCTAATTTATGACCAGGACGTCATCTGTGCGTGCTCAGCGCTGGTTGATGTGACAATGAGCATTGAGAGTATTGTAATGATTGTTGACCCCGACGCCGCATTCATCTCATTCCCCACAGATCCAGGCACAGCGTCAATCTACGCGGGGGCGTGCGCGGCGTAACCGCGGGCAAGGCCGATTACTTGCGGAACGGTTAGACCCAATGGGCAAGAGGACATACACCAGAGTCTAGATTTGCCCCAAACGTCTCCCCGCAACAAAAAAGAACCGAAACCGAAAGATTGTAATCCTTGTTATGTCAGACCCCGAACCTTACCGGCAGATTCGTGCATTCCATGCTTGACACTTCGCTAAGGATTCTGGCAAACCGATGATTCATGAAGCTGCCCAACGGAGAACGTGCGGATCTCGGCACCAAGATCGAAGATTACGTGCTGAATCCGAGCCATTGGGAGGGGCGACACAAAGCTCGCGTCTTCGAGTCAGTGCTCGGGATCACCCTGAACAATCGGAACATGCTAAGGGAGGCAATCCTCGCGGCGGCTGCAAATTCAGACGAAGCCGAGGCGGTTGGCGATAATGGTCATGGAATGGTATATGTGCTGCGCTTCCCCATGGTAAAAGCCCAACGGACAGCGATGATTTTAACCGTCTGGATTATCCTGCGTGCGGAAGACTTTCCCCGGTTGGTAACTTGCTATATATTGTAATCAATGAAGAGCAAACCAGACATGCACGACGTCGTTGCATTGCTTGAAGAGGTGCCGGCAAAGGATTTCCATACGGCTCGGCCCTTACGGCTGCACCGAGGGCAGATCGGCACTGTCGTAATGATTTATCCCGACGGCTCATGTGAAGTGGAATTCGCGGACCGCGACGGCCGGGCATACGCAATTTTGCCTATTGCGCCGGATAAGCTGATCGTCCTCCACGATTCTCCCGACTACGCCGCCGCATAAAGCCTGCCTTCGGTCCTTTACGGTACTGGCCTCTCGCCAAACCTCTTGCTACCTCGCCTCCTATGGCAAGATACAAGACCCCATAGTCCGTGAGAACTCCTACTTGACAGTCCGGCTAATGGCCGCCCCCTCAGCTCTGCTCTATGAGCGGAGTCCTCGATACAAGCCCCAAAAGTGCACCCTTTGTGACAGGCAGTCCAGCTAGTCAACAGCGTTCCTGACGGCCGCACGGCGGGCAAGGCCGATGATGCGGCAGGCGGTTAAGACAACGGACTAAAATCCAGCTTCTCGAATTGTATGCTGGGATTCTCGAATCGTCTGCAGCTTGAATCATCCATGCAAGCCCGACTCGTATTTTTCTCCAGGCCGCGAAGCACTAAAAAAGCGCCAAGAGAATCAGTGATACTACGAAGCTAGACCTGACCCCGCAAGGGACTTTCTCGACAATCTTACTATTCGCTTTTTACTGTCGCTTTGCGTGTTCCGAAAGCAAATTGCCGCGACTAGCCTTATGAACCAAGCAATCGCCGCGCCAGGAGGGTCTGAAAATCGCGGCGGCCGTCCGCGATCAGATAGATATAGACTTTTTTTCCGATAATGCGGTAGATGATCCGATACGGTTTTTAAAATCTTTGCCGGTAGTCGCGAATGCCGAGGGCTGAAAGCTCTTTGGGGTAGGCGCCGCGTTCTGGTTGAGTTGATAGGCTCTTGATCACCTCCTCGATGCGGTCGAGCAAATCCTCGGCTTTCCCTGGGGCATCGTGCTCGGAAACATAGGTGTAAATGTCTTCGAGATCGCGGTTTGCGTCCTCGGTGAGCAGGACCTCGAAGCGCATCAACCGCGCGCTCTGGAATTTCTAAGCCGCTTGATCGCGGCATCGGCTGTCACGACTTTACCTTCTTCTATCTGGCGGTTGCCCAGAGCCAGGATCTTGAGAAGCGCCATCGTTTCCTGGGTCTGCTCGTACGAGGCCACATCTTGAATTACGGCCTTGGCTACGCCGTTTTGAGTAATAATGAGAGGCTCCCGGCTTTCGGCCATGCGGCGCAGGATTTCGGCGGCATTCGCCTTCAAGTAACTGACGGGTTTGATTTGGTCGGAGTACTTCATTGAACACATCTCCTTAGTATATAACCAAATTTAGTCTTAACTTGGTTTGTTTGCAATGAGGACGCCGATCAAGGTAGCTGCAGGCTGGGAAATCTCGCCCCACACACAAAGTTCTCTTTCGATACGAAGCCCTGCCACAGACCCTAATAGATAAAACCGTGAAGCAAAAATCCTACTGGCGGCCAATGCCCCTGTTGTGCTAGGGAACAAACAGTTCTGAATTGGTTTACGGACCCGGACCGGAGAATCTCGTGGCATAGGATTTCGAGACAAACTAAGGAGGAGTGACATGGCTGAAAAGAAAGAGTACACCAGCGTTCTCGTCGACACGGACGAGGAGGGAATCACGTGGATTACGTTTAACCGACCGGAAAAGCGCAACGCGATGAATCCGACGCTTCACGTCGAGATGGAGGACATTCTGTTCAATCTCGAGACGGACAAAGCGACCAAGGTCATCGTCATCACGGGCGCCGGCAATAGCTGGAGCGCCGGGATGGACCTCAAGCAGTATTTCCGCGAAACGGACAACGATCCAGTGGCGCGTTTCCGGGCGGTTACGGCTCACCGCCGCTGGGCCGACATGCTCACTTGGTCGCGCAAGCCGACCATCGCCATGGTCAATGGCTATTGTTACGGCGGCGCCTTTACCGGCCTGGCGGCTTGCGACATCGTGATCGCTGCTGAAAACGCGACCTTCGGTCTGTCGGAGGTCAATTGGGGCATCCTTCCCGGAGGAAACGTAAGTAAGGTCTTTTCCGACATGGTCTCGTTTCGAAATGCCTTGTTCTACGCCATGACCGGGCGCACAATTGACGGGCGCAAGGCGGTCGAGATGGGCATCGCCACGATGGCCGTGGCGCCGGACAAGCTGCGCGAGGAAACTATGGTCATCGCCCGCGAACTGATGGCCAAAAGCCCAACGGTGCTTGCCTTCACAAAGCAAGCGATCCGCATGGTGCGCGACATGAACATGGCGCAAGCCTTCGAGTATCTGGGGGCGAAGGGCATGGCGCTGCGAGTCGCCGATCCGGAACAGACGCGGGCGCGGGGCATGCAGGAGTTCCTGGACAAGAAAAGCTACCGTCCGGGGCTGGAACCGGTGAAACGGTCTTAGATTAGAAAAAAAGAGTCGGGCCGCAGCGCGAAAGAAGAGACCTCACCGCGGAGACGCTGAGAACACAGAGTGCGGACATTTCCAGTTTCAAATTTCGAGGTTCGCATTTTTCCCTGTGTACTCTGCGCCTCTGTGGTGAAATGCGAATTTCAGTCTTTACTTGCTCGCCAGGATGTCCTTCCACTTGGCGATGAGTGCCGGTTCGAGCTTGAAAAGACCGTTGACGATCCCTTCGAGTTCCTCCCCGCTCATTGGCTCCACGTCGAGACTCGACTTTTTTGCTTCCGCCAGTAGCTCCGGATCCTTCACGGCCTGGTCAAAAGCCCGGCGCACCATTTGCACGATTTCCTTCGGCGTGCCGGGCGGCAGTACATAGGGACGCGCTGTGGCGCCGGCGTCGTGCCCTCCCACCTGGATCAGTTTTTTCGCTTCGTCCGTCTTGGCGTAATGGACCGCCAGAGGAACCTTTGGCAGCTCGGAATGAGCTTTGGGAACGACCTGAAGAACAATGACGGCATCGCCGGTTTCAAGCGCCTTGCGCCACGTCGACTTGAACGACTCCCAGCCGGTGGCAAAACCCGCGACCTCGCCCGTCTCCGTGGCGAGACGGATATCCGATGTCCCTTTGTAACCCGAAATGATTTGCAGCGGCAACCTGATGGTCGCCTTCAGCAACTTGGGGATATCGACGCTCGCTCCGCCGGGTGCCGTGCCGCCGAGTTTAACCGGTGTCTTGGAAGCAAACCACTGATCCATGGTGGTAATGCTGCTGGCCTTGGTCAGTCCAATGGCATAGTTGTCCTGGGCAGGCGCGCCGACATACTCGAACCGGCGCGCGTCGAATTTGATCCCCGGTTGACCCAGGAGTTGCTGGGCAATTAAACCGCCGCTGAAGTGGCCGATGGTGAGGCCGTCCGGTTTTGCGATGTTGTAATTGTAGTTGGCCGAAATCATGCTACCGGCTCCCGGCATATTTTCGACA
>JBFJTQ010000143.1:0-6502 GCA_041625275.1 Binatia bacterium
AGTCCCTGCGTCCGTAGATACAACCACACGAATTACGGGCGAGACGACACGGATCTCACTCATTCTTAGACCGTCCGACGCGCCGGTTGGATTTAGACCTCAGCCACGCCCCTGGTCCACCGGCTTCATTCTAAGCGTGATTCCGTTCCGCTCCAATTCCTTATAGTACTCTTCTCTGACGGTCGGGTCCTCCTTTTCGTAACTGATCTTAAACCCATAAGCATACGGATCCTTGTCTTGAGCCGTATAGGCGGGATCGTAGCGCCTTCCTGCCCCGAATTTCAGCGAGACGCCCCGGAACGCAAGCATCCTGTAAAATCCCTTCCCCGTGTTGAAATGTTGATGGAATTCGTTGCGCCGGGGGGCGACGACGGCGTATGGGTTTGTCAGGACCTTGCGGCGCTGCTTCTCTTCTCCGGGCATAAACAGCAATTCGTATCCCTCGCCGTCAATCACGATCACATGAGCTCCAGGGTCATGCCGATGAGCCGTCACATAGGTTCCCTCGGAGACGCTCATGACATGCATGCCGATGGAAACGCTCGCCATGGAGAGGCGCATAATGGATGTCCTCTCGCCCCGTTCCGGATAGGGGTCGAGCACAAACCGCCGGATGTCGGGAATAAAATTAGTTTCGTAAACCCTCAAATTCCGGCGCGTGCCCTCGTGGGCATAGAAATCCCGCATCGCATAAGAGTATCGGTCTGTGAAAGAGAAGGGATTGTTAAAAACGAAATCCAGATTGTGATACAGATTGATCACGTTCGCCATATTGGTGCCAAAAACAATTCTGCACGGTTCATCGCCTGAGCTGTTGAATTCCTGGTGCCACGCATTGAGCGGCAGAGCCAGCAGTGAGCCTTCTTCCCATTCGATGGTTCGCTTGGGTTCTCCCTCCTGCCATATGTCGGTGGCGCCCCGCCCTTTCATCACGTACATCACAGCATCATACATGTGGTGTTCCGGCTTGAGTTGCGACTTTGGCGGTATTTCGACGATCTGGAGGCTGTAATTTTCATGCTCCCCCAATCGGGTGTAGGCGACTCTGCCTCCCCTTCGCTCCCATTCGCTGAGCTCCAAAGTAGCAAGATCTTCGAGAGCGCTTCCCTGATACAAAGGGGCGCCTTCCTGTTGTACGAACTGTTGATAGGAGCTGGTGACATACCATTGGTCAAAATTTGCGCTTGCGTCTGACATTACCATGGGCACCCCATGGCCTATCAAGTAACTCTGGGCTGCGGAATTCGCGTCGAATCCGGTTTACGAAGTGAGCATTCGCAAGACACACCCCGTGTGCGCGCCGCGATTTCTACTTGCGCATGTCGGCGGAGGAATTGATCGTCGCGTGCAGGTTGCGCGCGAAGTCCACCGCCCCTTGGAGGTCCATCGACAAGGCGACCCGGGCATACTCCTTTGCCGCCAACGTGGCCGGCCGCGGCGCTTTGAGCATTGCCGCGCATAGTTTCTGCACCGCCTCATCCAATTGACCGGCCGGGACCACCTCGCTCACGAGCCCGAAGCTCAGCGCCCGCTCGGCGCCGATGACGGCGGTCGAGTAGGTCAAGTACATCAACGCCTTTCGCGGCACGCGATCGACCAGCGCCGACATCGCCATGGTCGGCATGATATTATGGCCCATCTCCGGCAACTGGAACTTCGCGCCTTCGCTTGCAATGGTGATGTCGCACAAAGCGGCGAGCGCGCAGCCGAAGCCCAGAGCGCGCCCCTGGACAACACCGACGATTGGAATCGGCGAGCGCCGAAACGCGCCATAACAGTTGAAGATCACCTCATTGCGCCGTCGCAGCGTCAACGCGTCGGGGGGCATTTCCGGCGCGCGGCCGCCGACATGCCACCTTCCGATGCAAAAATCCGGTCCGGCACCGCGCAGGACCACGAACTGCGAACTATCGGACGCACGATCGAGGATGCCGGCGAGTTCTCCGGCCATGTCGTTGGACACGCCGTTGCCGTCGTCGGGCCGGTTGAGCGTGACACGCAAAATCGGTCCGTCCTGCTGAACGAGAATTTCATTGCTCATGGTAATTCCTTTCTGCCTTGAACTGGCGCGTCGAGCCCGCGCACATGGCAACCGTACTTATCCGACTGAGATTCAAATGTCTAGTTTCGCCTGCGCGCACTCGCGATAGGCCTGCCCACGGTTTCAGGGCTTGCGGGCCGAGCGGGTCTGAAAAAATGTCGGATTAGGGTGAGTTACCGCCTTTGTTCCTTCAGAGCGCGATAAATCTTCTCGGCAGTAATGGGCAATTCGAACAGGCGAACTCCCACGGCGTCGGCCACGGCATTGGCAATGGCGGCAGGCGGACTGTTGTTGGCGAATTCACCAATGGCCTTGACCTCGTAAGGCGCCACGCTCCCGTCTGAGCGCACGAGCACGGTTTTTAGTTCGGGGATGTCGGCTGCGGTGAGAAGCTTATAGTCCGCGAGGCTGGCAGTGGTGATCGCGCCATTGTCCATGACCAACTCCTCCGTGAGGGCCTGGCCTACCCCCATGACCACGCCGCCGTCGATCTGGCCCTGATGCGTGATGGGGTTGATGATCGTTCCCACGTCGTGCGCGGTCACGAATCGCTGCAGCCTCACCTCGCCGGTCTCGGTGTCCACCGCGACCTCGGCGATCTGCGCGCAGATGTAACTCACATCCTCAGGGTATGGCGCCTTGTCGTTAACCGTCAATGCGATCGGAGCGCCGGCATGAGCCACGATCTTTCTCAAGCTCACTTGCTGGCTTGGGTCCTCCCGGAGGCGGAACTGACCCCCGCGGTATTCGGTTTCCTCAGCCGAGCACTCCAGCATCCGAGCCGCCTCTTCCTTGAGCCGGGCTCGTAACTCCTCACAAGCCGTTGCAACGATGCGGCTGGCAACGTAGGTCACCCGGCTGGCTCTGGGGCCGCCGTCGTCATGGGGGGCGACGTCGGTATCGCCGACAACCACCCGGACCTGTTGAACGGGAACCCCCATCTCTTCGGCCACCAGCTGTCGCATGATGGTGTGCGTGCCCGCCCCTTGGTCGAACACCGGGGTCAGCAACGTCAAGCTGCCGTCCGACTCAACCGTAAGGATCACCCCGGTTTCTTCGCCGCCGATATGCCGCCCATAAAGGGCGATGCCGCGGCCGCGCCCCTGGTGGGATTTGTGTTTCTGCCAGTTGGCGGCGTTCAAGGCGGCTTGCAGCACCTCGCGGAAACGAACATCGCGCAGCCTTTGACCCAGGGCGTCCTCCTCTCCCTCGCTAATGAGGTTCCTCAACCGAAATTCGGCCGGGTCCATGCCCAATTCCCGGGCGAGAATGTCCGTGTGGGACTCCAGAGCGAAAAACGTTTGCACCGAGCCCGGGCTGCGGAAATAGCCTCCGGGAACGGTGTTCGTATAGATCTGCAAGAACTCGATGGAGGCGTTTTCGACCCGGTACGGCCCGCCGGCGTAATGCCACGTGGCCAGAGCCGCATTGGGCTTGAGCGCGGCATAGGCGCCGCTGGCATGGATGACGCGCATATCACGCGCCACGATGCGGCCGTCCCGCTTCACGCCGCTACGCAAGGTGACGACGGTCGGATGGGCGGGGTTGCCCGCCGTCAATTCTTCCGCGTAGCTCATCACGATCTTCACCGGGCGCCCTGATTCGCGGGCCAAAAAATAGGCGATCGGCAGATCGATCGCATCGCCCTTGCCCCCAAATTCACCGCCTACATTGACGACGTTGACGCGGATGCGCTCTTCGGGCGCACCGATGGCCTTGGCCAACTGCGTGCGGATACCCGAGGGGTTCTTGGCGGCCGCCCATACTTGGATGCGGCCGTCTCGCTCGATAGCGATCACGCCCGCGTGCGGTTCGATGTATCCCTGGTGGCGCGCGGGAATCCTGAATGTGTGCGCCAACACCAGATCCGCCTCGCGAAAGCCCCGCTCCACATCACCTTTGTGCCAGGCCAGCCGAGTGAGCCCATTGGGCACATCCAGCGCCAGTCCTCCTTTCGAAGGACCGTCGTACGCCCCAATGTTTTCGTGAATGCGCGGTGCGTCAGCCTGCATCGCTTGGAGCGGATCGAAGACCGCCGGCAGTTCGTCATACTCTACATGGATCAGACCCAGCGCCTCTTCGGCGGCTTCAGGTGTCTCCGCGGCGACGGCTGCCACTCTATCGCCGACGAAGCGCACCACCTCCCAGCAAAGCACCGGCATGTCGCGAAAGCTTTTACCCACCAAGTGACCGGGTATATCTTGCCCGGTGACGACGGCCATTACGCCCGGGACGCGCCGCGCTTTGGAAGCGTCGATGAGACGGATACGGGCGTACGGGTGGGGACTGCGGAGAATTTTTCCCCACAGGAGACCCTTGAGGCTGATATCGGCGGCATAGACGGAGCGACCCGTAACTTTGTCGGGCCCTTCGGCCCGCGTAACGGGAGTGCCAATCACCGAGAATGCAGTCATATCAATCCTCCTGAAGCGCTATAAACCCGAATCCCAGACGGTCGCCCATAGGTCCGAACCAACTTTGCCTCACTCCCCTTTCCAAGGACTCGTCTCGCCCGATTGGGTGCGAATCAATGCCCGCAACCGATCGGGCGTCAAGGGAAGCTCCACGATTTTGATACCCAGTGGCGCCAGGGCGCTTGCCACGGCATTGGCAAGCACAGCCCCGGTGGCGACGATGCCTCCCTCGCCCACTCCCTTGACGCCCAGAGGATTCAGCGTCGAAGGACTTTCTTCCGTAACGACGCATTCGATGAGGGGTATATCCGTGCTCGTCGGGAGAAGATAGTCTTTGAGCGTGGTGGTCAGCAATTGACCGTCCTCGCTGTAAGTCAAATCTTCAAGCAGCGTAGCTCCGATCCCCTGCGCGACCGCTCCGATGACTTGCCCGCGGACGAGAAGCGGGTTGATGCAGCGGCCCACGTCCTCCAACGCCAGGTAACGTACGACTTCGACCTGGCCGGTTTCGGCGTCGACCTTCACATGGGCCACGTGGGCGCCGTAGGTAAAAGTGTGGCGCAGAGAAGTAAAGTTAGCCGTCACATCGAGACGAAATTGATCTTTGTCGTAAAGGCCTTTGGCTCGGGCCACGCGCACGATGTCCTGAAGGCTCATCTGCGGCTCGCTGTTCGAGCTGTCGCCCGCAAGATGGATGCTCCCGTCTCTCAGTTCAAGCTCATCGGATTTTGTTTCGAGCTGTTGGGCGGCGATTCGCAGAATATTTTGCTTGAGCTCCCGCGCCGCCAGATAAACGGCGTTGCCTCCCATGACGGTTGCGCGGCTGGCATAAGTTCCGCCGCCGGTGGGCATGTAGTCCGTGTTGCCGAGATAAACCGTAACTCGCTCAAGAGGAACGCTCAATGTGTCTGCGCAGACCTGCGCCATGACGGTCCTATGGCCCTGCCCGAGGGTTGCGATGCCCAGGTAAACTTCAATATCTCCTTTATCGCCAACGACGACGCGAGCGGCTTCGTGCGGACCGCGGCCGGTGTTCTTCACGAAAGAGGCTATGCCGATGCCGTGGTATTTTTCCTGTTCGCACTGACCCTGGAGGTGCTTGAGATCTTCGTACCCGAACGTCTCGAGAGCCTGCGATAAAGCGCGCGGATAATTGCCGCTATCGAGAATCGTCGTTTTGTTCTCCGGCTGTGTATTGCCGACCGTGTAAGGGATTTCCTCAGGCTTGATGAGATTCTTTTCGCGTATCTCAATTGGACTCAGGTTGAGATCGCGGGCCACGATATCGACGAGTCGTTCCATGATGAACGACGACTCGTAGCGACCCGGCGCTCGCAGAGTCCCGGTGCCCGCTTTGTTCGTCATGACGAAATTCACGGAGCACTCATAATTTGGCATGCGGTACGGAGTCGGCAGCAAATCTGCGACATGCGCGGGCACGACGCCGCCGTGCGTGCGGATGTAGGCCCCCATGTCGCCAAAAACCTCGGCGCGCAGCCCTAAAAACGTCCCGTCTCGCCTGGCAGCAATCTCGACGTCGCAAAGAATCTCCCGCGAATGATTGGCGGTGAGCAGGTGTTCGCGGCGATCTTCGATCCATTTGACCGGACGCTTGAGCTGCAAGGTGACGTAGGGAATCAAAAAGTCCTCCGGATAAAACTCGCCCCTCACCCCAAATCCGCCCCCCACATCGGGCTCGATGAAATGAATCTTGTGCTCGGGAAATTCCAAGAGCGTGGAGAGCAAGCCCCGGTTAAAATGCGACACCTTGGTGGGCCCCCACACGGTCAATTGATCGCGGGCTGAATCGTACGCCGCCAGGATCCCGCGCGTTTCCAGAGGATTTCCCGTAAGCCGCTGCGTCTTGAACTCTTCCCGACGCTTGTAATCGGCTGCACGAAAGGCTTCGTCCACGTTGCCGACGGAAATTTTGTAATGCGACGCCAGGTTAGTCGTGTTGTCCTCGTGCAAGAGCACCTCGTCACGCAAGGCGTCGCGGACATCGACCACCACGGGCAAAGGCTCATAGGTCACTTCGATCTGTTCC
>JBFJTQ010000144.1:0-6470 GCA_041625275.1 Binatia bacterium
ATTGCCACGGCGGGCGCGAGCTCGGCACCGGCACGCAGATCGGTATTTCGTTAGGTGTCGCCTTGGCCAATAAGGGAACCGGCCGGCTGGTCGTCGATCTGCAGCCCGACGGTGATCTCATGTTCGACGCCGGATCGCTTTGGATCGCGGCAAAATACCAAATCCCCATGCTCGTCGTGATGTTCAACAACCGCGCCTATTACAACGACTGGAATCATCAGCTCGTTCTGGCGCGAACGCGAGGCACCGATCCCACCCGCGCACATATCGGCATGGACCTCTACGGTCCCGATCCGGATTTTGCCGGATTGGCGCGCTCCATGGGTTGGCATGCCGAAGGACCTTTCGAAAAGGGCGACGATCTCGGGCCGGCGCTGCAACGCGCCATCGAGCAAGTCAAGCAGGGTAAACCTGCCCTCATCGACGCCGTCTGCGACCGCAGAACCCACGGCTAATTGTTCAATGCAATCCCCGCGCCGGAAACGGCGCGGGATTACCTGCGCTATCGAGACATGGCGACAAGTCAGAGGTGCGCGCGTCGTTGCGATTCGGGATTGGGGGCCGAAAGGGGAGCTGCATACGCTCGAGGCGCGGAGGGAAGAGGATGTTGCATACAACCCGGATTCCGCAGTTCAGACTTTGGAGACAAGCGAGAGACGAACCCTCCGCTGCGCAGGCAACGGGCCTGTACCTTGTAGTTTCCTGCGAGCTGCGGTGAATAGGGTTGCACATCGACGTAAAAGGCGACAAGAAGCCAAGCCCCACAATGAGCATTGAAATTGTCCGTTTTTATGCCTTCGCCGCTCCCGGCTCGTCCCTCTCTCGGCACAGGTCGTCAATCTCAACAGCGGAATTCGGGTACAGAAGTAAGCGATGAATCTCCGCGCGCAGAAAAAAATTGCTAAACAGCGCAAAGGCGCGTAAATAATATAAGCAGTCAATCAAATCGCTAGGGTTACCGCGACAGGGCGTTGAAACCCCATTTTGCTGTTAGATCAAAAAGAAGAGAATAAATGTCAAAACGCATGATTCAATCGAATGCCGTGGCCGCTGCCATCGGGAAGGCCGAGTTGAGGACGACTGTATCGGCGGCGGAGATGGGAGCGCGCCAGCGCGAAATTTCCGTTTCCGAGTTCTTTACCAAGAACCGTCACTTATTGGGATTCGACAATCCGCGAAAGGCGCTGCTTACCTGCGTTAAGGAGGCCGTGGACAACGCGCTTGACGCATGTGAGGAAGCGGGGATTCTTCCCGAAGTCGTTGTCAAGCTGGAGGTGACTTCGAACGGGGACGCACCGCCGCCGCCCAGCCAGGCGAACCGCTTCCGGATCACGGTGATCGACTACGGCCCGGGCATCGTTCGCCAGCAGATTCCGAAGATATTCGCAAAGCTCCTCTACGGTTCAAAATTCCATCGCCTGCGCATGAGCCGCGGACAGCAAGGAATCGGCATCTCGGCCGCCGGCATGTACGCGCAGCTCACAACGGGCAAACCGGTGCAGATTATTTCCCGCACGAGCGCGAGCGCGCCGGCTCACTATTTCGAGGTGCAAATCGACACCAAGAAAAACGAGCCGCGGATTTTTGAAAACAAGCGGATCGACTGGGAGAACCACCGCGGCACCCAGGTGACGCTTGAAATCGACGGGCGCTATCAGAAGGGGCGGGCCTCGGTGGACGAATATCTCGAGCAGGTCGCCATCGCCAATCCGCACGTGAAGCTCGTGTACCACAATCCGGAGGGAGGGACAAAAGAATATCCCCGAACAATTCACGAGTTGCCGCCTCAGCCGCGTGAAATCAAGCCGCACCCTTACGGCATCGAATTCGGGATGCTGTTAAAAATGCTGCACGACACCAAGAGCCATTCGCTCTCAGGGTTTTTGGCAAGCGATTTTAGCCGCGTGTCTGCCAAGGTGGCGCAGGACATCTGCAAGGCCGCGAACATTTCGCCGCAGGCGCGCCCGCGGAACATTCACGGCGAACCCGCGGAGGCGCTCTACAAGGCAATCCAGTCGACCAAAATCATGGCGCCGCCGAGCAATTGCATCTCGCCCATCGGCGAAAAGGCAATCCTTCACGGGCTGTACAAGCAAATCAAGGGGAGTTTTTACACTGCCGTGACCCGGCCACCGGCCGTGTACCGCGGCAATCCCTTCATCATCGAAGCGGGCTTGGCCTTCGGCAAGGGGCCGGAGGAGATTCCGGATAAGCCGCAACGGGCGAATATCCCCCTGGCCGAAGGCGAGGAGCACGAAGACGAAAACGAGTTAGCCCGCGTCATCCGCTACGCCAACCGCGCGCCTCTTCTCTACCAGCAGTCTGCCTGCGCGATGTTCAAGTCCGTGCTCGAAACCACCTGGCGCAACTACGGGGTGCCTCAATCCAGGGGAGCTCTTCCGGGCGGGCCGCTGGTGATTTTTGTTCATATGGCATCCGTCTGGGTTCCTTTCACCAGCGAGTCCAAGGAAGCCGTTGCCGATTACGACGAGATCCGCAAAGAAATCAAGCTGGCGTTGCAAGAGTGCGGCCGGCGTCTTGGAGTCTTTCTCAGGCGACGCGAACGGGCCAAGAGCGAGTTCCGCCGGCGCAACATCTTTGAGCTCTATATCGAAGAAGTCGTGGAAGCGTGCAGCCGCCTGAAGGGTGGGAAATTTCCCAAGGAAAAACTCAAGGGCCAACTGCAAAAGATCGCCATGAAACGGACGGGCGGCGAGAAGACCGACGAAGTGCTGGGACATGACGGTGGTGGCCCGGAAGGTCTGCCCCACTCGATTATCGTGACCGCCGAAGGAACCGAAGGCGAGGCGCCGGATATGGGCGGCGATGGCAGCGAGGATGCGGCACTGGAAACGGCTGCGGACGAGGAGACTCAATCCGGGGTGCTGGAGGAACTCGAGGGGATGGTTGAGCCGGGGAGCGTGGGGCGGAAGAGTGCGGCGAAGGTTAAACGGCAGCGCGGGCCGAAGCCGGAAACGGGGAAACAAATGACATTGGGTTTTGACACGGCTGCCCCGCGGGACAAGGTTAGCCGAAAGATAGGAAAGAGACATGGCGCGAAAAAAACAAAAGCCAAACGGCGCGATTGAGAAAAAACTCGTCAGCGTAGCCGACGCGGTGATCACGGCCGCTGAGCGTAGCAAGGATCCCACTCTGTCGATTCCCGTCCGCAGTCTCGCGAACGTCACGTTCAACGAGAAGAGAGGGATCATCGAGATGGGTCGGCGAAAGCAGGCGCGCTCGTTTTTCAACGTGGGGATGGCCAAGAAATTCATGCAGACGGTCCTCGTCGCAGACGCCCTCGCCGAGCTGCAGCGAGCGAATCTCACGACGTCTCTGCGGGAAATCTACTACCGCACCAAGCACACGATCAAAAACTCGCACGAAAACACCTTCGACGGCCAAAACGAATCCGATCCGCTGATCGAGGACCTTGAAGTGACGCTGGCCGCCCTGCGGGAAGAGCTTCATGTGCGCGCGGAAAACTCCGGCACGGTCGTCGGACCTCTGGTGTTGGTCGATGACGGCGACCGTGTGGACTGCACGAGACTGGGGAAAGGAGGGTACTCGGTCCCCTCCATCGTCGAGCCGGAATACATTCAAATCACAAAATGCACGGCCGATTTCGTACTCCTGGTTGAGAAAGGGACGCAGTGGAATCGCCTTTCGGAAGACAAGTTCTGGCGCAGGTACAACTGCATCCTTCTCACGGGAAACGGCCAGCCGCCGCGGGGCGTCAGGCGCCTGGCGCGTAGGCTGCACGAAGAACACAAGCTTCCGGTGTATGTCCTCGTGGACAACGATCCGTGGGGCTATTACATCTACTCCGTCGTCAAGCAGGGATCAATTAATCTCGCCTTTGAAAGCGAACGCATGGCGATTCCAAAGGCCAAGTTTATCGGGTTCTCCAGCGCGGATCCCGATCGCTACGGCCTGCCCCGCAATGTCGGCATCAAGCTCAACGACAAAGACGTCAATCGGGCGCGGGAGCTGCTCAAGTACCGATGGTTCCAGAAAAAGGACTGGCAGAATGAAATCAAGCGGATGCTTGCGAGCGGACTCAAGTACGAGCTCGACGCCCTCGCCAACAAGGACTTTCAGTACCTGACCAAGAGCTATCTTCCGAGAAAGCTCAAAGAGAAAGACTGGTTGGATTAAGTCAAAGCCGACAGAAGAAAAGTTTCGAACGGTAGCCTGAATACCGGTTCCGAGTCTGATGGCCAGCGTGACCCAAATGGGAGTTCCCCCCTCACGCACCCAAGGTATTGCCGTCAACCGCGGCTTGTGGCGCCGATATGACCGCAGGGGAGCCCCAAGAGCTCTTAGCGGGGCGCGAAAACTTCATTGGCCGACGAATACGTTCCGCCCGGCCTGGGGCCGCCTGAAATCACATAGATTTCCTTGCCCAAAACGGCTGCCCCTAAACCATGCCGAGCCGTGGGCATGGGCGCCCATGATTGCCAGTCATTCTGAACCGGGTCGTACGATTCGGTCTGGTTGAAAGTCCCTGAGGTGGACTCACCGCCGAAGACGAAGATCTTGCCGTTCAAAGCCGCCGCCGCGATACCGCTTCGCGGCGTGGGCATCGGCGCGCGCGTGCGCCAGCGGTCGGTTGCCGGATCGTAGTCCTCGTTGACGGCGAGGTTTCTTGCGTAGCTTCCATCCAGCCTGCCGCCGATAGCATAGAGTTTCCCCGCTAACACGCCGACCGCCAAGTGGTCTCTAGGCGTCGGCAGCGAAGCGTGTTTGGTCCAACGGTCGGTCGCAGGGTCGTACGCATCGTTCGCGGCGCTGTTTTTCCGGTTTGGGCCGACGCCGCCGACAGCAAAGATTTTTCCGCCCACAACGCCCACGGCCAACGCACCACGCGGCGCGGACATAGGAGCGCGCGGCCGCCATTGGTCGGCGGCGGGATCGTACTCGTACACGGTGGCGACCGCTCCCCAACGGCCGGCATATCCGCCGATCACGTAGATTTTTCCGCCCCCGGCCGCAGCGCCCACATGATGCAGCGGCACCGGCAGCGGAGCACGGCGCCGCCAAGTGTTTTTCTGCGGATCGTACTCCTCGACCAGGTCCCCACTTTTTGCGAAGCCGCCGATGACATAGAGTCTCCCCTCAAGCTCGACCACGGCGACCTCGGTGCGCGAAGAGGGCATCGGAGCGCGGGTGCTCCACTTGCCCTGGCTTTGCCCGAATGCCGCAGGCAAGTTTGCCGTTACTACCATGACAACCACCACAGCGAGAATCCCGCGCATTAAACGGTCACACATAACTTCTCGTTCTCAAAAAGCGAGCCTGAATGCAAGAGTCAGTGTGCCAGGTCAAGCCAATGGTCTGCTTAATCTTCTCTAGAAGGCATCCGCAAATGTCCTTTTGGGCAATCCTCGCCTTGGCGGAAGAGGCGTCCAAAATCCCCTCGAGCGGCTGGTAATCATATCCCGTCCCGGTCGGGGATATTAGGTTTTCGCAGACCTTTGTATAAGGAATGAAGCGTGCATAAAAGACGATTGACAAGCGGCTGGAAACTCAGGAGAATTCGGCAGCTTCATGAACTTTGGAGTTGGTCAATTGCAGACCTGTATACTCACTGGTTAGTTGGACACTGGGACCCGGCTACGCAAAAAGAAAGGAGAGCAGTCATGGCAAAGATCCAAGCGAGCGAAGAGATCCGGATGACACGGCGAGCAGTGCTCTGCGGCGCGCTGGTGACGGTAGGCGTAGCGGCGCCCAGAACGGTGCTGGCCCAACAGATGCAGACACACCTGCCGCCGGGAGTAGCCGCAAAGCCGAAGGGCCCGCTCGTCTTTCTCGACTACGACAAAGAGGAGATCGATTTTGCCTACGACCAAGCGCCGTGGGCCCCAAACCGAGGAGAAATTGCCAAGCGCAACGCGCAGAAGAGCACCGACGCGTTGGCCCGCCTCGGCCCACCGCGTCGCGTCGCCTACGGCGCGGCCGACATCGAGAAGCTTGACATCTATATCACTAAGCATCGCAACGCGCCGATCAATGTCTTTATCCATGGCGGCGCTTGGCGCAGCGGCAATGCAAAGGGCGCGGCCTACATGTCCGAGACTTTCGTCGATGCCGGCGCGCATTTTGTTTCGCTCGATTTCAATAATGTCACCGACGTCGGTGGCAACCTGATGATCCTGGCCGAGCAAGTGCGGCGCGCCATCGCGTGGGTCCACAAGAACGCGGCAAGCTTCGGAGGCGATGCCAATCGGCTCTACGTCTCGGGCACTTCCTCCGGCGGTCATCTCGCCGCCGTTGCGCTCACAACGGACTGGCAGAAAGATTTTGGACTGCCGCCCGACACGCTGAAGGGCGGGCTTTGCTGCAGTGGCATGTATGATCTCTATCCAGTTAGCTTGTCGGCGCGCGCGGGCTACGTGAAATTCACCCCGGAGATAATCGATAAACTCTCACCGCAGCGTCATCTCGACAAGCTGGTGGCGCCCGTCATC
>JBFJTQ010000145.1:0-6464 GCA_041625275.1 Binatia bacterium
CCGTGCCGGGCGAAGTGATCGAGCTGCTCCCAGGCGTTGCGCTGATTCTGCGCCGCCGTTCGAGTCTCCTTAGGAATCCACCCAATGGCCGTTGGATAAAAAAGAATTTGTGCCCCTGACAGTGCGGCAAGACGCGCGGCTTCGGGAAACCATTGATCCCAGCAAACTAAAACGCCGACCTGTGCGTAACGGGTGTGAAAGCTTGGGAAGCCGAGATCCCCCGGGGCAAAATAAAACTTTTCGTAGTAGAGCGGATCGTCCGGGATATGCATCTTCCGATACCTGCCCACGAGGGAACCATCCGCATCGATGACGACGGCGGTATTATGATAGATGCCCGACGAGCGCTTTTCAAAAAGCGAGGCGATGATGACGATCTTCTCTTCTCGTGCAAGGCTCCCCAGCGCGTCCGTGCTCGGACCGGGGATCGGTTCGGCGAGTTCGAAGTTTCGCGCGTCCTCCCTCTGGCAAAAATATCGCGAGCGAAACAACTCTTGCAAACAAACAATCTGCGCACCTTTCCGCGCGGCGGCGCGGATACGAACACAGGCCTTCGCCAAATTAGCGGCTGGGTCCTCGCTCGCGCTCATCTGAACTAGGCCAAGCGTGACGATTTTTCTGCGCTGATCCTGGCGCACCCCGATCCTTTCCGCCTATGGAAGGCCCCGGTTCGACCTGGCTCGGCTGGCTCTCCCCGACTCAAGACATCGGTCGAGAGCGGAGAGAAGCGCCATTGCAGCCCGCCGGCTCAGAGCAATTTCCTCTACCGCGCTACTTAAGATGTTGCGCAAAAAATGCCTTGGTTTTTTCCCACGAGTCCTTTGCCGACGTCTCGTGATAGCTTGGCCGCTCATCACAGAAAAAACCGTGTGTAGCCTCGGGGTAGAGGTTCAATGAAAAATTGATCTTATTCCGAGTCAGCTCGGCCTTAATCTGATCGACATGCTCCATTGGGATCAACGGATCTTTGCCGCCGAAAAAGAGATAGATGGGACAGCCGATCTCTCCCGTACGGGACAGCGGGCTGGGATTACCCATCGGAATTCCACCGCCATAGAAAGCGACGGCGGCTTTCACATCTTTATTGTGGTGGGCTGCCGACAGGTACGTGACGCGTCCGCCCATGCAAAACCCCGTGACCCCAATGGCGCCCCCTTTCGCGACGCTTTGAGACTTCAGGTGTGCAATCGCCGCACCCACGTCATCCATGACTTTCGCATCTTGCAGTCGGTTCATGATACCGACGGCCTTTTGCAGGTCGCTGTACGGCACCACTCGCTCTGATTCACGGTGATACAAGTCCGGCGCGATGGCTACGTAGCCCTCCTGGGCAATGCGCTCCGTCACTTTCTTGATATGGTCATTGACGCCGAAAGCTTCCATGATGACAATGATTCCGGGATACGTACCTGCGGCCTTGGGGCGAGCCTCATAAGCCTCCATCTTTCCGTCGGGGGTGTTGAGCTGTAACGTTGAAGTCGTGACATCCATAATAATCAACCTCCTTGTGACGTGCTGTAAAATCTTGAATTCGGTTTTACCTATCAGTTTTTGTTCCCTTGGTCCACCGCCTCGTTCCCGGCGCAAGTAAAAGTCGAAATGCCCTTTAAGAGGCGTACCGGAGGACGCGCCGCCGCCGGACAACCTTACGGATGCGAGCGACAGAACTCCAGAATACGGCTGCAGACATTGAGCGTCGTCTGCGCCGGCGGCATAACATTCCAAAAATCAGCTTGGGGTAAGCATTCGCGCAGATAATGCGCAGCCGACGTCGCATGGGAGGGGTCGTCACCTGGAATGACCAACGCCGGCACCTTGATGCCTGTGATTTCTTCCGGCTCGGCTCCGGGCGCCGTGTCGCGATCAAACAGACCTCGCGCGCTGGTTGCGACAATTCCCAGGTAGCGATCTAAATCCTGATTGACAAATTCCGCCGCGAAGCGAGGATCACGCTGAATCACCGAGGCCCAAGGGCCCGCCTCCGCCTCCACCCAGAAACTCTTTCCCGACAGCGCGCGCTCGACAACACCCCTGAGGCCGTTCGCCTTCGCGAAGTCATAGTGCCTCTGAAACCGTTCCAGCCCGCTCGCCTTCCACCGGTAGCCTCCCACCGGCCAGTGGAGCACCAAGGCACGGGTCGACTGCGGGTAGCGAACGGCAAATGCCAGGGCCACCGAACAGCCCATGCAAGCACCCACGACGTGAGCCGAGTCGAATTTTAGATAATGGAGGAGCGCTTGAGCCTGATCGGCATAGGCGGCCCAGCCCAGCTTTTCCACGCGCCCCCCTGATCTCCCCGACTCGCGCCGGTCGTAGACGATGAGCGTGTGGCTTTCGGCGAGTACCTCGATAGCATTGATCTCCTTCCATGACCGTGCCTCCCGCCATTTATCGATGGTCGCGTCAAAACCACCCGGAGCGAACATCAACAGCGGGGCTCCGGAACCATGCGTCTCGTAATAGGTTTCCACTCCATCGACGATCGCTGCCGGCATGATTTGCATCTCCTCCTTGTCGCGAACTCAGGCGCACAGAGTCTTAATCATTCTCGCTTGCTGTTCGCACTGGACATCATGAGAAGCGGTACGTAAGATCTATCACGGGTCCCAAACGGAATAAAGCTGACGTTGCGACAAAACGGGGAGGTTGTAGTGTCCAACCCAAAGAACAGCGGAGACAGATTTTTGGAATTGTTGGAGATCATGGCGCAACTCCGCGGGAATACTGGCTGTCCTTGGGACACGGAACAAACCCATGCGTCTCTTGCCCCCTTTCTCCTCGAGGAAACCTATGAGCTTCTGGACGCGCTCGAAAGCGGCGACTCCGGGAAGATCCGCGAAGAACTCGGCGATTTGTTGCACCAAATTGTTTTTCATTGCCAAATCGCTTCGGAACGAGGCGACTTTACTGCGGCAGACGTCATCAGCGGACTAACGGACAAAATGCTGCGCCGCCATCCCCATGTCTTCTCCGGCCAAGCGTTGGCTAATGCGGGCGAGGTTCTCAAACAGTGGGCAAAACTGAAGGCAGAGGAAACAGACGGCGATACACCCACATGCGCGTTGGGGAATCTACCAAAATCCATGCCTGCCCTTGCGCGCGCGCAAGCGATTACCGAAAGAGCTTCACAATTCGGATTCGATTGGCCAAGCATTGAACCGGTCTGGCACAAAATAGAAGAGGAACTGGCCGAGCTCAAAGCAGCTTATACAGTTGGCGACAGAGAGCAGATCACAAACGAATTGGGCGATCTGTTGTTCTCCGTGGTCAATCTCTCGCGGTTCCTTGGCGTCCAAGCCGAAAACGTTCTGTCACACACGGTCTCGCGCTTTATCAGTCGATTCACGTACATCGAAAACGAACTGCGGAGGCAGGGGCAATCTTTGACGGCCGCCTCACTAGAAGAAATGGATCGACTATGGAACGAAGCGAAGGCGCGGGAGCGGCGGGGAGGGGCTTCGGCATGATGACCGCTCGCCCGCGAATCGTGATACTCGACGCCGCGACCTTTGGAGACGTGTCCCTTGGAAGCTTCACCGACCGCTGGGATTGCACGATCCATCAGGTCACCAGCCCGGCCGACTTATGCGCGCGACTCGAGGGACATCTGGTGGCCATCACCAACAAGGTTGCCTTTGACCGTTCGGTGCTCGTATCACCCGCAGCCCGAGGTTTAAGACTCATTGCGGTAGCTGCCACGGGCACCGACATCATCGATCGCAATCAAGCAAAGAATTTGGGTATTCGAGTGTGCAATGTGCCCGGTTATGCGACCCATTCGGTGGCTCAGTTCACGATGGCGCTTATTCTCGAATTGGCAACTCGAGTCGGCCGATACTGCGAGACGGTGCGCCACGGCGCATGGCAACGAAGCCCAGTTTTCACCCTGCTCGATTATCCGACGATGGAACTGAACGGCAAGAAGTTGGGCATCGTTGGCTGGGGCAACATCGGCAAAACCGTAGCGGCGATGGCCGACGGCTTTGGCCTCGAGGTGCTCATCGCGGCGAGACCCGGCTCTCCAGAGCCGGCTCCCCAGGGCAGGGTGTCCTTGGATCGGGTATTCCGCGAAGCGGATATCATTACGCTGCACTGCCCTTTGACTCCGGAAACTCGAAGCCTGATCAATGCACAATCCCTGGCCCTGATGAAATCATCTGCCCTGCTGATCAACACGGCCCGGGGAGCGTTGGTCGATGAAGCCGCACTGATCCATGCCCTACGCGGGCGGCACCTTGCCGGCGCGGCGCTAGACGTCATCTCCCGCGAACCGCCAGACGCAGAGGACATCGTCATCCAGGCCGCGAGGGAGCTCGACAATCTTGTGGTCACGCCTCACACGGCATGGAGTGCGCGGGAAGCCCGGGGGCGATTGTTGCGGGAGGTTGGCGAAAACATTTCAGCATTCTTGGCGGGACAGACACGCAATCTCGTTGTCTAAATCCCAACTCCTGAAACTAGAAACTCGATTCCGTCCACTCAGAATGGAACGTCGTCGTCAAAGGGCGCCTGCCCCGCAGGCGCTGTCTCATCCGATGGCCCCGAATCCAACTCCGGCGCCACGCGCGCCCCGCCGCCACCGCCTAAGAAGCGGATCCGCTGCGCGACAATCTCAGTGATGTATCGTTTGTTTCCACTCTTGTCATCGTAGCTGCGGTTCCGGATACTGCCTTCAACAAACACCTGCCTGCCCTTCGCGAGATACTGGCCGCAGGTTTCGCCTTGCTTGCCCCAGACGATGATGTTGTGCCACTCGGTTCTCTCCTGGCGGTTACCCTCCGCGTCAGTCCAGACCTCCGATGTAGCGATAGGGAAACGCGCCACCGCGCGGCCTGTCGAGGTAAAGCGAACCTCGGGGTCCTTGCCAAGGTTACCGATGAGGATAACTTTGTTAACGGACATGTCAGCCTCCGTTCCGCTAAAGGTGCAGCCAACTTAACGCCGCTACCCGAGAGAGTCAACAACGCCGTTTATCCGTGCAAGAATTCCTTGCGTTGCTTTTTAAACCTCGGTGACTTAGAATTCTTTATCTGATTTCGACAGGTTGTACCAAGCTAGTTTACGTGCATCTTGATGTCTTACGCCTTCAAGCTGGCCCTGATCGTGGCGATCACAGTTCCGGCGAGCCTTTTGACGATAGTGATCGGGGTATTCGACCCACACGGCGCATATGTTTACAGGATAGGCCAGGCGTGGTCCTGGCTCATCCTGAGGTTGAGCGGGATCACCATCGAAGTGACAGGACTAGAGCAGATTAACCCGCGTCAACCGTACGTATTCATGGCCAATCATCAAAGCCACATCGACATACCAGTATTGATCCAGAGCCTGCTCGCTTACCAGCTACGGTGGATCGCCAAGAAGGAGCTTTTATGGGTTCCCTTCTTTGGGTGGGCCTTGTGGGCCTCGAAGCACATCCCGGTGGATCGAGCGGATCGTTTCGATGCGGCGAAGAGCCTAAGGACGGCGCGGAAGCGAATTCAAGCGGGGATCTCTGTCGTGGTGTTCCCGGAAGGAACGCGCAGCAAAGATGGAAGCCTACTGCGTTTCAGAAGAGGCGGGGTTTTGCTCGCGGTCCTGACGGGCACGTCAATTGTTCCAGTCACGATCAAGGGGAGCGGGCAAGTCCTGCCCGCCGGGTCCTGGCACCTGAGGTCCGGAACGATTGAAGTCATTATCGGCGAGCCACTAACGGTGGCCGGATTTCGCCCCGGTAACCTTCGCGGGCTGTCTAGCCGAGTCCGCGAGGCGATTGAAAAACACTTGCGACCGCAAACCGCTCTCGTGGCCGAAAGCTCTTGGGGAATCGATCCCTGGATAGTCGATACTACTTTACTGAAGAAACGGAGTGTCTAAACCCGTTATGGAACCTTTAAGAGTCATTCCGCTTGGGGGCCTTGGAGAATTCGGTCTCAACATGATGCTACTCGAGCATGGGGATTCAGCTATCGTCATCGACTGCGGCCTCATGTTTCCCGGCGCCGATCTCTTGGGCGTTGATTTGGTCATCCCGGACGTCACCCACCTGCTGGAATATAAACAAAGGCTCAAGGGTATCGTCTTAACCCACGCCCACGAGGACCACATGGGGGCTATCCCCTACATCCTCAAACAGTTGTCTGTGCCTGTTTTTGGTACTCGCCTGACGCTCGGTCTACTGAACAACAGGTTAAAGGAACATAATCTAGAAGACGTCGCAGATGTTCGTGAAATTACAGCGGGGCAATCTTGGGAATTGGCGCCGTTCAGGCTCGAAGGCATTCGCGTAACTCACAGTCTGATGGACTGCCTCGCCATTGCCGTGGAAACGCCGGTCGGGACCGTTATCCATACTGGCGATTTTAAAATTGACAATACACCCATGGAAGGCGAGATGTTCGATTTCCAAAGATTCAGCGCTTATGGCGAAAGAGGCGTGCTGCTGCTGTTGTCAGATTCGACCAATGTAGAGCGCCCGGGCTACA
>JBFJTQ010000146.1:0-6455 GCA_041625275.1 Binatia bacterium
CCATGGTGACCATCCCTACCTCTTTCCGGGCACGCGAAGAAGGATTGAACCTGGTGGCGAACATCGCCACGTATCTGCCTGACTATCAGTTCACGACCGTCGCGGGTCACGTGGAGTGGATGAAGGCCAACCGCGATGCCACGGTGCGCTTTCTGATGGGTATCATCAAGGGACTGCGCTTCGTTCACGACCCGAAGAACAAGAAGGAAGCCGTGGACATTATGGTCAAGCATCACAAGATCAGCCGAAAGTATGCCGAAATGGCGCATAAAATGGTGGTGGAAGACTTGAAACCGATGCGCAGTGACGCTCTACCCAGCACAAAGGCGATTGATGTACTCATTGGGGTCGAGGTCGAGCGGAAAGCGTTGGATAAGCCATACCCGGCATCCACGTTCATTGACGACTCTTTTCGCGAGGAAGCGCTCAAACGGCTCGGATCTTGAGCGGTGCTTTGGTCCGACTCCGTAGCCAGGGTAATTCCCCGCCTTCCCGGGCGGGGAATTATCGGCCATTCGTAAAACTGGACAGGGGGTCGGCGGCGTTGGATGAGTTGGTGTAGATGAGTTAGGACATATTCTCTCTTACTCTTGTTGGGTCGGCCAAGACAAGGGCGCAATAAGCCGGGAATAAAATCGTTGGGGCTCAAGCATGCCCGCTGTTTGTCCGCGCACTGGGAACGTCTGAACGTCCTTCCGCCATTCTTGAATGGGCGCGCCCGATTTTTTTCATCCGAGGGCCTTTTTCTGTTTGGCTTGACTTAATTGCGCCATCCTTGATATGCGGGACTTAGACATTACTTCCCGCAGCGACAGCTCCTGGATTCGATCAAGATCGACGAGGCAAAACGTCATGTTACCTCGAAGGAGCAATCCTATCATAATTGTTTGAAACTAGCCGCCGCCTCGGTCGTGCGCCCGATCTTGTGCCGTGCTTAATTTGTCGGGACTAGATGCCGTAAACGTGGCGGTTCTTCTGTGGATTGGTCTTTAATCATAGCGACGATGCCGAAAACAATACCTTACAGGAGGAATAACTATGCTGTTCCACATTACTGCTAAGCACGACCACATCACCTGCCCTCGCAAAGATCCGTCCAAGCGCCCATCGGCGACTCTCGCGAAGGATGTGGCCGGGGTCAGGAAAATCGGCGTTTGGGTCGATGGGCCTTCGCACACCATCTTTGCTGTCTTGGAGTCAGAATCGGCTGAGGCGATTAGAGACGCATGCGAGGGATTAATGGATATCGGCTCAGTGGATGTCAGGCTCGTGCGAGAACCGCGCCGATAAAACATTAAGGGTAGCCCTGCTCGTACAGATCAATTCTGAGGTCAATGGGGTCCATTAGATTTTCGTCAATCTTTCCAAAGCCGGCGCGTTCGACACGGAGCAGGAGCCTAGAGAGGCTCAGCGACGCAGGATGCGTGGGGATTGAGCGCAAACAATCCGCCCGCGGATGGGCTCCGGCTCATGATCGCTCGGAAGCGCGGGTAGCCTCGTGCGAATCCGGCGTCGAATGAACTGAGAATTTGTCCAAGTAATTAAGATACGGAATTTTTCCGGAGATCTTCCATAGAGACAGAAAAGAGGAGTCATGGCTGTCGAAACGCACACACTGGGGCAATCCATGATCCGTCTGTTCATGGGCTACATCCCCACCCGGGTGATCTACGTAGCGGCGAAGCTGGAGCTGGCCGACCATATCGGTGACGGGGGAGCCAGCGCACAAGAGCTCGCACAAGAACTTACAGTCGATGCCGCAGCCTTGTATCGCGTCATGCGCGTCCTCGCCGGCCTTGGCGTGCTGCACCAAGATGACAATGACCGGTTCTTCGTGACGCCGTTCGGCGAAACCTTGCGCAAGAACTCTCCCCAATCCGTCCGTGACTACGCCATCTACAGCCATGAGTATAGCTACCACCGGATGAGTAAAATAATGGATAGCGTCCGTACTGGGAAACCCGTGACCGGGGATTTTTTTGACAATCTACGATTTAATCCAGAGCAACAAGAAATTTTCTACGCGGGTAGTGGCAATAAATCCCGCATAGAGGCGTTAGCGATCACCGAAGCGTACGATTTTTCTAAGTGCGGAAAAGTGGTCGATGTGGGCGGCGGCAACGGAGCATTTTTGTCAAAGATTCTGGTCTCTTGCGCACAAGTATCAGGAGTGCTGTTCGATCAGAAAACGGCAATTGAAGCAGCGCAATCAGGGCGCGGCGGTCCCCTGCCCCGATGTGACTTTGTCGCAGGAGATTTCTTTGCGGCCGTCCCCTTTGGTGGAGACACCTATGTTCTAAAGCGAGTCCTTGACGACTGGTCCGACCATAAGGTGATTCAGATTCTTAAGAACTGCCGGAAGGCGATGAAGAGCGATACACGTCTGCTGATCATAGAGCCTTTGATGGGTCCGCCAAATGAGCTGACACCGGGACAGTTCGCTGACATGAATTTTCTTGTAACCTTCAGCGGAGGCCGGATTCGAACGGAAAAAGAACATTCCAGCCTCCTCGGTGAAGCGGGCTTTAGGTTACACAAGAACATACCGACGGCATCTGAGCCGTCTATTCTGGAAGCATTTGCCACTTAGCTGATGGACACCGAGATCAAGGTGCTGGGCGTGTTTCCGGTGCAGGAGGTCGTAACCGACCTGGCCGAATTGTTCCGGCAGGAAACGGGTCACACTGTAACACCTACTTTCACAACATCGGGGGTGATACGCGAGCGGCTGACTGCGGAGGAGCCTGCGGATGTGATCATCCTGAACGATTACGAGATCGACGAGTTGATAGCAGAGCGTGCTGTAGTTGCCGGCACACGGATAATTGCTCGCTTCGGTCTTGGAGTAGTAGTACGGCGAGGCGCGCCTCTGCCCGACATATCCACGCCGGAAACGCTAAAGCGGACCCTCTTGTCGGCGAAGTCCATCATTTATGGCAACCCGGAACGGGTTCGCGGAGGAGCGCACTTTGCAGAGGTGCTCCGGCGTCTGGGAATCAGCGACGCGGTAAAAGAAAAAACACTGCTGTCGAGCGGCGGCCCCGCCAGCTCCGAGGCGGTCGCCAGGGGCGAAGCCGAGCTAGGCGTGCAGGGACTCAGCAAGAGCCTTGTCGCCGAGGGGGCGACGGTAGCGGGCCCGCTCCCAAAGGAATTACAAAAGATTATGACGTTATCGGCCGGCGTGGCGGCTCGAAGCGCCGTCCCCGAGGCAGCGCAGGCCTTTGTCGCTTTTCTGGCGCAGCCCTCCTTCAAATCGAAGTTCGCCGAAGCGGGGATGGACTGCCAGGAGTGAAAAGAGATGCGAGGGTTGGGCCTGAGCGCTAGGACGCGACTAACGCGTCGATCAGTTCCATCCTGGCCTGGAAACTCGCCTCAGGCGAATGCGTCCGCGCCGATCCCAAAGAGCACAACGGCGCATGGCTGTCGACTCGTTTCATTTTCGAAAGGTAGACATGATGACAGAAGCAGCGAACTGGGGTTCCGGCGACGCCTACGAGCAGTATGCCGGGCGATGGAGCCGCAAAGTTGCGCATGAATTCCTCCCCTGGCTCTCACCTGCTAACCGCGCAGCCTGGGCTGATGTCGGGTGTGGGACTGGCGCGCTGGCTGAATCTATTCTAGCGCTGTGCGAGCCCCTTTCCGTTAACGGAATCGATAAGTCCGAAGGGTTCATTGCTGTAGCGCAGCGAAAGATTGCTGACTCAAGAGCGCAATTCCAGTGTGGAGACGCAACGGCGATACCTTGGGACTCGGCCACCTTTGACGTAACCGTGTCGGCTCTGACCCTCAACTTCGTGCCGGAGCATGAAAAAATGGCGCGTGAGATGGTCCGCGTGACAAGACCCAACGGGACTGTGGCTTGCTACGTATGGGACTATGGCGGCGGCATGGAAATGATGCGCTATTTCTGGGAGGCTGCCATAGAAATCAGTCCGGGCGACTCAAAGCTCGCCCAAGGCGAACGTTTTCCGATCTGCCAGCCGGCGCCGTTGCGGGCGTTGTGCGAGCGCGTCGGGCTCCGTTCCGTTGCCGTCCGCGCCATCGACATTCCAACCTATTTCCAAGACTTCGATGACTATTGGAATCCATTTCTCGGGAAGCAAGGCGGCGCCCCAACTTACTTGGCTTCCGTGGACGAAAAACTGCGCGGACGAATTCGAGAAGCGCTTCGATGTCGTCTCGCACCGGCTGGTGACGACCCCATCAAGCTGAATGCACGAGCATGGGCGGTGAAAGGGATCGTGTGAATTTCCCAGAGGTCGAATTTGATAAGAGCATTAACAAGTAATTTCAAACGAGTCGTAGGGAGGGCGAAATGGCAGAACAACAATTGAGACCCGTGGATCATGTCGAAATCCTGTGCATCATGGATAATACTTTGGACGTGCTCATGGCCAACACTCCGGTTGCTCAACGGGCGCCACTCCTGCGCGACAAGTTTTCGCGCCCCCAACTGCGGGCCGAGCACGGCGTATCGATGCTCGTAACGATCGTTTCTGAAGGGAGAAAGGATTCTTTCCTCTTCGATGCTGGGACCTCTGTCGATGGGGCATTGCACAATTTAGACGTTCTGGAAATTCGGCCAAACCAAATTCATTCGGTCGTCCTCAGCCATGGCCACACAGATCACACGCTCGGTCTCATTGGGATCCTAAAACGCCACGGTCGATCTGGGATGCCGATCATTCTGCATCCGGACGCGTTCCTGAATCGCAAAAATGTCCTTCCTGACGGCCACGAGGTCGATCTTCCACCACCCAAACGCAGCGACATCGAGGCCGAGGGGATCAAAGTGATCGAGGAACGCGCCCCCACATTCCTCATCGACGGGAAGGTTCTCATTACCGGCCAGATTCCTCGACTCACATCTTTCGAGAAGGGATTCCCGCCCGGTCGTGCCGAGATTGACGGCGTCTGGCAACCGGACCCATGGATTCACGACGATCAGGCGATGGTCATCAATGTCAAGAACAAAGGCCTTGTCGTCCTTACCGGCTGCGGTCACGCAGGCTTGATCAACACGCTCCAGCACGCCAGAAAATTAACAGGTGTTAACAAGATTTATTCAGTCATGGGCGGCTTTCACCTCACCGGGAAAATCTTCGAACCCATAATCACTCCGACTATTCAAGCGCTCAAAGAATTTAGCCCGCAGGTGATTGTCCCTCAACACTGCACGGGCTGGCAGGCCACCCATCTGATTGCGCGCGAGTTTCCGCAGGCGTTTATTCCAAATAGCGTGGGGACAAAGTTTCTATTCTGATGGCTCGAAAGAGCCGGGGTCTTGTGCTGGCTGGTTAACACTATGCATTCCCTGGGCCTGACGAGTTAACTTGAACCGGAGGAAAAGTTCCACGCGAGCCGGTAATCTTTTATGGCCATAGAAAGGAGGAGTCATGGCGGTGGAAAATCAAACGTTGGGGCAATCTATGATCCGTCTGTTCATGGGCTATATCCCCACCCGGGTGATCTACGTAGCAGCCAAGTTGGAGCTTGCCGACCAAATCGGTGACAGGGGAGAAAGAGCGCAAGATCTCGCCCAGAAACTCAAAGTCGATGCCGCAGCGTTATACCGAGTCATGCGCGTGCTCGCAGGCCTTGGCGTGCTGCACCAAGATGACCATAACCGGTTCTTTGTGACGGCCTTCGGCAAGACACTACGCAAAGACTCTCCTCAATCCGTCCGTGATTATGCCATCTACAGTCACGAAATTGTCTACGACGCTTTTAAAGACATGGTAAACAGCGTCCGCAGCGGCAAACCTATCATCGACGATTTTTTCACCTTTCTGCGCGCTAATCCTGACAAGGAAGCCATCTTTCACGCTGGCATGAGCAATCGCGGCCGCATTGAAACCGCCGCAGTTCTCGAAGCCTACAAATTTCCAGGAAGCAAAACGGTTGTGGATGTGGGTGGTGGCAACGGCGGATTCTTGTCTGCGCTTTTAGCCCGGAATGAGCACCTCTCAGGCGTGCTATTCGACCAGCCATCGGCCATCGAAGCGGCAAAGGCGGGGCGCGGCGGGCCCCTGCCCCGTTGCAAACTGGTAACGGGAGACTTTTTTGAAAGCGTACCGACCGGCGGCGACACGTATGTTCTAAAGCGCGTGCTTTTTGACTGGACCGACGAGCAAGCAGCCAAGATCTTAACGAATTGCCGACGTGCAATGAACAACAACGCACGCTTGCTCATCATCGAGCCACTGATCGGCCCGCCCAATGAGCAATCGCCCGCGCATCTCTATGACATGACGTTTCTCGTCATGCTGCATGGCCGGCTTAGAACCGCGGATGAGTACGCCAGCCTGCTCTCCCAGGCGGGATTCCGCATTGAAAGAATCGTACCGACTGAGTCAGAAGTGTCCGTGCTGGAAGCATTAGTAGTTTAGCAGCAGGAGCAGAACGGGAACGCAACTGTCGTTTCGATCTCGGGCAGGGTGGATTCAGTCACCGCC
>JBFJTQ010000147.1:0-6450 GCA_041625275.1 Binatia bacterium
AGGTCAGAGTTCCCAAGATGTACCGCAGCCACCAGTGGGCGCAGATGGTCTTGCTGAAGGAAAAGGTGGATTCCGGCGAGATGACAGCGGACGAGTATAAAGCGATCATCGGCTGGCGCGCTCCAAACGATCTGCCTCTGCCCACGCCCAAAATCCTCATGGGCGGCGGAACCTGGCTGCACAATACCAGGACTGTAATCAATGCCGCGGATTCATCCAACGACCACATCAAGGCCGCGGATAAGATGGACTTCGTCATCTGGATGCACAGCCACATGAGCCCTTCGTTGTGGATCTCCGATGTCATTCTGCCGTGCGTGGATCAATCCCTTGAAGACCGACGTATCTGGGGCGGTGGAACGCCCGGATACGGTGGCTTCGTAAACATGACGTACGTGCCGGGTGTGGTGGAACCGCCCGGTGAGGCCAAACCGGCCCACTGGATTTATACGGAACTGGCGCGTAGGCTCGGGATAGGCGAGGTTTACAATACATACTGTGAGGAAGGCGGCAACTGGTGGGAAGGCTGGGAAAAATATCTCAACCATGAATACGACCGCATGGCGGAGGATCTGCAAGGACAAGGGGCAAACATGCCGACATGGGAGGAATTCAAGAAGGATGGTCTCTACAATGTCCAGGAGCTTAACGAGGAACCATTCCACTCCTACCGTACCTTCATCGACCAGGGCAAGCCGCTGAAGACAAAGACGGGGAAGATCGAACTCTACAGCTACGTGATCGGTGATGAGTCTCAACGCGGCAAGTTCCATGTGGATGACTTTGACCGCATCCTCGATAACCTGCCCAACGACTGGCGTGATCTGCCGCCGATACCTGCGTATCAGCCGATGTATCGGGGCATGGATCATCCGGATGTGAAAAATTACCCGCTTTTTCTCCTTAGCGCTTACCCGCGCTATCGTAACCACACGACATTCTGGAATGTGCCTTGGCTCCGAGGCGACGCCTACCGCCATGCCTGCTGGATGAATCCGGCGGACGCAAAGGCGCGCGGCGTCAAGGATGGAGATCTGGTAAAGATCCACAACAACAAAGGGGTGGGAGTCATTCCCGCTTACGTGACTTCTCGGATTCTCCCCGGCATGATTGTTATTCATCACGGCGGCAACTACGAGCCGGACAAGGAGGGAGTGGACTGGGGCTGCACGCCCAATCTCTTCTTCACCGATACGGAAAGCCCCGTCACCGCCCCGCGTGTGAGCAACCTCGTTCAGGTTGAGCGCATGCAGATGGAGAAGACAATAGGCCGCAGGCGTAAACAATCGACTGCATCCAAAGGAGCGAGCAAACCACGCGCACGCGGTAAGAAACCCCGCAAATCCTGAAACCGCTTGCTTTCCAACCCACCATCTGAGACTGTGGGGAGCGCAAGGTCCGGTGCCAGCCCTGTGAACGGGAGGCACCGGACCGACGAACTTCGAAAATGAAAGGACCACGCCCCTTAGGGCAAGGTCGTGTGTCTAGCCGTCATTAACATGGAGGAGACCATGCTAAAGAAGCACTGTTCTTTGATGGCACTTCTTGTTGTCGCCATCGTTGCCATGGCTTGGGGGTTAGTCTCGGCCCAAGATCCCTACTACAAGGGCAAGACGGTACGCATCATTGTAGGGGCGTCTCCGGGGGGCGGCTACGATACATACTCCCGCACCATTGCGCGTCACCTGGGCAAGCATATTCCTGGCAATCCAACCATGGTGGTGGACAACATGCCGGGAGCGGGCTTTTTAATTTCGGCGAATTATATTTACAAGGCGGCGAAACCTGATGGCCTGACCATCGGCCATTTCATCGGCGGGCTGTTCATGCAGCAGTTCTTGCAGTCCAGGCCTGGGATTGAGTTTGAATCCCTGAAGTTCGAGTTCATGGGAGCCCCAGGGCAGGACAATTATATGTGCGGATTATCGTCAAAGCTTGGGATTAACAGCGCCGAACAGTGGTTTGCTTCAAAGACGCCGTTTACGCTTGGCGGAGTTGGACCGGGGTCCGGGACGGATGACCTCCCTAAAGTGCTCATGGCGGTGGCGGGTCTACCGGCTCGCATTGTGACGGGCTTCAAGGGGACGGCGGATGTGCGGCTGGCCTTTCAGGCGGGAGAAGTTCAAGGGGTGTGCAACGCCTGGGAATCCTCCAAGGCGACGTGGCGAAAGGAGCTTGATAACAAGGAGATCGTCATCCTTCTCCAGATGATCGGCAAGCGCCACCCGGATCTGCCCAACATCCCTCTCGCCATAGACTTTGCCAAGACCGACGAGGCTCGTAAGCTCATTCGCTCGGCCGTGCATACCTTTGGCCCGACATCGCGGCCTTATGTTCTTCCTCCAGGTACGCCCAAAGATCGCGTCACCCTTCTGCGCAAGGCTTTTATGGAGACAATGAAAGATCCCGAGTTTCTAGCCGAAGCACAAAAGGCGAAATTGGATATCAACCCTCTCGACGGCGCCGAACTGGAGGTCAATGTCAAGGAAGTTTTTAGCCTTGAGCTAGCCTTCGTGCCGAAACTCAAGGAAATTCTCAAATAGATACCGCGCCTCCCTCTTTACGACAGAGCTGACATTTAAGCGCACGCCTCGCTGGGCGTGGAAGCGGCGTGATGGACTTCGAGGCTGGAACTTCTGACAAATCGACCCAGCGATGGGGAAGCGCGCTTGCCGCGTTGGATCGTCTTTCGGTCGGCCGCGCTCATTGGCGATTGCTGCTGCTCAGCGGTTTGGGCTGGATGTTCGACGGCATGGACACGATCTTGCTGTCGCTGGTTCTGCCTGCGCTGGTACTGGAGTGGCAGCTCACCCCAACTCAAGCAGGGTTGATCGGGACGGTGGATCGCTTGGGTGCCCTCTGTGGTGCCGCGCTCGCCGGATGGCTAGCCGATCGTTACGGCCGGCGCGTCGTTTTCCAGGCCACGTTGCTCCTCTACTCTCTGGGCACGGGTCTACTGGCTTTTACGGCCAGGCTGCCGTCGTTTTTGTTCGTCCGTTTTTTTGTCGGCTTGGGTTTGGGTGGGGAATTGCCGGTGGTGGCGACGCTCATCATCGAATGTGTGCCGGCCAGGCAACGGGGCCGACTTCTGGCTTTACTATCAAGTTTCTTTAGTTACGGCTGGCTGTTGGCGGCGTTGATGGGATTCCTGGTGATTCCTTCACTGGGATGGCAAGCCGCTTTCTTAATGGGTGCGCTTCCCGCGCTCTATGTCTTCGTTTTGCGCCGAAATATTCCCGAGTCGCCCCGTTATCTACTGGCCGCCGGCCGGGAGAAAGAGGCGGTCAAGGTCATGCGGGAAATGGGAGTGGTCGAAGAAATCCTGGATGTGCATGAAAGTGCTTCATCCGACTCCGATCAATCTAGAGCGAGCGTGAAGCTTCTCTTCGCGCGACCTTATTTACGCCGCACGATCTTGGTGTGGATTCTTTGGTTCTCTCTGTTCTTTACGTTCTACGGAATTTTCATCTGGCTTCCCAGTTTACTTCTCGCCCGCGGGCTGGGGCTGGTGCGCTCCCTCGAATACGTCCTGTTTATGACTTTGGCTCAGGTGCCGGGATATTTTCTCGCCGGCTACCTTGCCGATCGTTACGGCCGGCGCTGGACTTTCGTGGGACTCATCCTCTTGACCGCGCTCAGTGCGGAGAGGTTTGGCGTCACCGCGGAGCCTGCGCAAGTGCTCTTCTGGGGCGTCGCGCTCAATTTCTTTTACTCCGGCACGTATGCTCTGGTTTACGCATACACGGCTGAGATCTACGGCACGGCCGTGCGAGCCACGGGCACGGGATGGGCCACGGCGTTTGGCCGCATCGGAGCCGCCATCGCGCCCTTGACGGTTGGGCTGTTGTTGCAATCAATTCCCGGTGCTTTGGGTCAGGCGGTGGTTTTCTATCTCATGGTTGGGTTTTTTGTCCTTGCGGCGATTTCGATGGCGGTCCTCGGGATCGAGACGAAAGAGAGGTCCCTGGAAACCATAGCCGAGACCAAGGCCGATGGGGTCGCGAAGTAGGCACTTTTTGAAGCAGCACGGGTCCATTGTTTGTCGGCTGATTGGAAGGAGGAAGCTAGCGAATGAACATCGAGCCAATCGGGATCGTGAAGTCGCCGGTCAAAGAGGGGGTCGACGAAAACTGGGGAAGAGTGATTGCCGAGGTTCAGGTTCAACAGTCCCTTGCGGCCGGTTTAAGGGGCCTTGACCAATTCTCGCATATCATCGTCGTCTTCTTCATGCATCAGTACACCTTTGATTCGAAGACGCACCTTGTCCGCCGCCCCCAGGAGCGTCTCGACATGCCAGAGGTGGGCATTTTTGCCCAAAGGGCCAAACATCGCCCCAACCCGATAGGGATTACCGCGGTCGAGTTGATTGAAGTGCGGGGCAACGCATTGGTCGTGAAGGGATTGGATGCCATCGACGGCACGCCGGTCCTGGATTTGAAACCGTATTTGCCCCAATGGGATTGCCGGACCGGCGCAAGAACCCCCGTTTGGGTCGAGAAGCTAATTACAGGTTATTTTTGATCAATATTGAGGATAGTTTCGACGCGGCAAGGAATGGCGCACAAAGCCGCGGTCATCTCACGCTAAGGTCGTTCGGGACTGGACTACCCCTGAATCGCCTTGGCGGCCGCCGGGCAGATGCAAATTCGTAGTATTCGGAGGGGTTTGGGGTGATGAAAAGATATGAGGTCTAAAATCCTTCTTCCTCAAAGTCGTTGATCACAAGTTTGCGGTACCCGCGTTCGTCCTCGAGCGTTTTCTGGCGCTTGCTTTCCTTTTCATTTTCTTCCTGGCACTTCACGCACAGGCGCGTGAACGGCAACACTTTCAGGCGACCGAGATGAATTTCTCCTTCGCAGCTTTCGCAAACGCCATAAGTCTTGTCTTTAATCCGCCGGAGCGCTTCATCGATGGCGAGTAACTTCTCCCGTTCGCGGTCGTTCAAGATGAAATTTATTTCACGATCTCTCTCGTCACTCGCGAGATCGTAGGTGTCCCGACCCTCGTCCTTGCTTCCTTCAGTTTCTTCTTTCACGCGCCCTTTCATTTCCCTGAGTAACTGCTTCTTTGTTTCCGTCAGCGTCTCGGCAGCCTGCTTCAGGAACTCTTTGCGCAATTTTTTTTCTTTTTCAAGGTCCGCTTTTGCCATGAACTTTCTCACCTATCAAGTCATAATCTAAGGCTCCGGTAATTTTGACCTTTGTGATAGTTCCTGGTCGAAGCCCGAACAAATCGCCTGCGGTCGCCGGATGCTCTACAAAAACAACCCCGTCAACTTCAGGCGCATGAGCTTGCGTTCGCCCAAGACATTTACCGGTGTCTGAATCGACGCCGTCAATGATAACCTGCTGAATCGTGCCAATCAAGGCCCGGTTCTTTTTTTGCGAGATGCAGCACTGCAGGTCCATGATCTCCTGCCAGCGTCTTTCCTTTTCGACCTCCGAAACCTTGCTGGTCATGTCCGCGGCGACGGTTCCTTCCTCCTCCGAGTATTTGAATACGCCGAGGCGGTCGAATTCTGCCTCCTCGACGAAATCCAAAAGCTCCCTGAATTCGCCTTCGGTTTCGCCCGGGAAGCCCACTATGAGAGACGTCCTTAAGGTCAGGCCGGGGATGGCGTTGCGTAGTTGGCACACCGTCTCCCTCACGGCACTGCCACTCTTGCCCCTGCGCATGGCTGTCAAAATTCTGCGGCTGATATGTTGGAAAGGGATGTCTATGTATTTACAGATTGTCTCGCTGTCACGGATCAAATGAAGCAGCGGCGGATCCAGAAAGTTGGGGTAGGCATAGAGAAGCCGTAGCCAAAAAACCTCCGGCACCCCCACTAGTTCCTGCAACAGCCCGTAAAGAGTCGTGCCGTCTCTCCGGTCTCGCCCGTATGCAGTAAGGTCTTGAGCGATGAGGTTGATCTCTTTAACCCCATCTTTTGCCAAGAGCTTGGCTTCTTCGACCACGGACTCGATGGAACGGCTGCGGTGCGGTCCACGCAATTGAGGAATGATGCAGAATGCGCACTTGTGGTCGCATCCTTCGGACACCTTTAGAAAAGCGGTGTGGGACGGGGTGCTTCGCAGTCGCGGCGTCGCGTGGTCATAAAGGTATTGCGGAACTCCGATGTATCGTCGCCGACGATTCTTGCCGTCGTGGCATCGAAGGATCTCGGAGATGCGGGGAACCTCGCCGGTGCCAATGAAAAGGTCCACCTCCGACAGCTCCTTGGCTAGTTGTTTCGGATAACGCTGCGAAAGACAGCCGGCAACGACGAGTTTTCGTAGTTTCCCTTGCTGCTTGAGGCGCGAGATGTCTAGAATTGTGTCAATCGACTCGGATTTAGCCGCATCGATGAAGCCGCAAGTGTTAACCAAAACGACGTCCGCTTCCTGCGGTTCCTGAACCATTTCGTACCCGTCTCGATGCAGCAGTCCCGCCATGACCTCCGAATCGACG
>JBFJTQ010000148.1:0-6441 GCA_041625275.1 Binatia bacterium
GGCCGTTGTTCGCCAAACCTTCAATCGTTAGAACGCTCCGTCCTCTAACCTCGAACGCGAGCGTTGTACAGCCGCTTACCGGCTCACCATCGACGAGCAGGGTGCATGCCCCGCAGACCTGCACATCACACGACCTTTTCGCTCCCGTCAGCCCCAGGCGCTCGCGAATGACATCCAAAAGCAGCTCATGAGGTTCGACTTCCAGCTCCTGCAATCTACCGTTGAGCGTGAATGATATTGGCAGCGTCTGAACATCTGAACGTCTTGTCGTCAAATTGGCCATGGATGGAACCAACCCCTCTCAGTTGTGGCCCAGCGCTTTCTGAAAAGCGCGCTTCAAAAGCACCTGGACGATGTGTTCCTTGTATTCCTGTGAGCCGTGCAGATCACTCATGGCTTGGGCGGCGCTGGCGGCAACCTGCCCCGCCTGGCCGAGAGTTCTAATCGCTTCTTCCATACTCTTGCCGTTGAGGAGATCTTCGGCTTCAGGCACCCGTCTAGGCGCTGGTCCAGCGCAGCCCACAGCGATTCGGACGTCCCGAAGCGAGCGCTTATCACCGTTTAAGCTGAACGCGACAGCCACGCCCACGCTAGGTCTCTCCAGATATCCGAACTTGATGTAATGGCTTCGCGATACTTCATCTGGAACTGGAATCTGGATTTGTGTCAGCACTTCGTCGGGCTCCAGGCAGGTTTCATACGCATCGACGAAAAAAGATTCCGCCAAAATTTCTCGCTTGGCGCCGGATTTTTCCGCGACCAGCTTGGCCCCCAGGGCGATGAGAAGCGTGCCCGGATCCGCATGGGGTTCTGCGAAGCAAAGATTGCCGCCGATCGTTCCCGCCTGCCGAACACGGACGTTGGCGACATTTTCTTCCAGCTTGACAAACGAGGGAAGGCGCTCTTTCAGGAGCGGGGCAGTTTCCAACTGACGATGCGTACTCATCGCGCCAATGCGAATCCACCCGTTTTCCAGGCTGATCTCATTCAATCCTCTGACCTTTTTGACATTGATCAGTCGCTCGTAGTGAACGAAGCCCTCCTTCATCGCTAAGAGAAGTTCAGTGCCTCCGGCATAGAGCTTCGCGGATTCGCCAAATCGGCTGAGGAGCTCTGCAACTTCAGCGATGCTTTCCGGTTCCTCCAAGCGAAATCGTCGCAGCATCTCAGGAATCTCCTTCGAGCCGGTTCTTCACGGCCTGGGCAAACTCGTCCAGGGCCTGATCAGCCTTTCGTTTAATGATACCGTGGCCCAACGCGGCGAGTTTCCCCAAAATATCGACCCCGGCAGCGAAACTCAGAACGGTGTTGTCGCCCTCTCCCCGCAGATTCACATCCAACTCCACCTTCAAGCGACTGCCGATCTTGTTATCCGCCCCCGCGGCCTGCGCTTTGATGTGCTTTAGTTCTTCGCGCTCGAGCACCTCGATGGTCGTGGGGAATTCCACGCGGAAGGGCCCTACTTTCTCGACAATGGTGGCCGCGTATAGCTTGCCCTTCTCCACCGTCTTGGCTTCCTTACACCCTGGAACGCAGGCGATAAAACGGTCCACATCCCAGATAAAATTCCAGACCTTTTCTTTACTAGCTTGAATCTCTACTTCCTTTTCAAATCGCAAGGTTCGCCCTCCATTCCACCCGATCTCAGTTTGCTATCAGAAGTGTGGTCATCTCGCAAGTACAACGAAGAACACCACGCTGCGACCCGAAGGGGCAAACAAGCGAAGTCAAGTCCGTGCCAGCGCCCGAAGCGAGTTCGCACGGGCAAAGGCTTGAGCCTTGTTTGACTCACTCGGTTCCAGTCGTCATGCCCGCGAAATCTTTGAACTCTTTGCTCAGATAGAGCTTAAGTTTCTTCTTGACGCGATCCTCAATTTGCCTGACACGTTCGCGGCTAATGCCGTACTTTTCGCCGATTTCCCTGAGCGTAATCGGCTCGTCATTCAGCAGCCTTTCACGGAATATCACCAATTCTTTGTCCTTGAGGCTTTTGGCGAACTGCTCCATCTTCTGTTTCAGCAACTGTCGATACTGCGTTTCGGCTATATGCTCTTCCGGGCTTTGCCTGTCGTCCGCGAGAAAATTGAGCATTGTGGCTTCTTCGCCCTCGCCGATGGGCATATCCACGGAGAGGTCCCGATTGCTCAGCCGTTGCTCCATTTCCACAACTTCATCCTCTCTCACGTTGAGCCGTTGCGCCAGGAGTTTGGGCCCGGGAGTAAAACCTTCGGCCTCAAGTCTCTCCTTCTCCTTCTGCAGATTAAAGAACAGCTTACGCTGCGCCTGTGTAGTCCCAATCTTGACCATCCGCCAGTCGCTCATAATGTAGCGGATGATGTACGCGCGAATCCACCAAACCGCGTAGGACGGAAAGCGAACTCCGCGATAAGGATCAAAGTTCTTTACCGCCTCCATCAGACCCATGTTGCCTTCTTGAATTAAGTCTAGCAGGTTCCTAAAAGCCTTCTGATACTCCCTTGCAATCATGACAACCAGACGCAAATTGGCAGTCACGAGCTTATAGGCCGCCTCGATGTTGCCGTACTCCTTGTATTCGACGGCGAGACGGTGCTCTTCCTCGCGGCTCAACAGCGCAAAATGCCGAATCTCCGCCAGATAACGTTGTAAGGGATCATAGCGGACAAGCGCCTTGTCCGTGGAGTCCGCCTCGTTCTCGTCACCGCCTTCGTGTTCGAGATGGGCGTCGCTCAGAGAGGGCTCTTTGTTGGATAATTTCTCGTCTTCGGCCATGAGCGGTTTCTCAACCTTCTCACTACCAAAGAATGCAATCACTGGTCTTTAATTGTCTGATCAAGGGATGCAAAAATTGAGCTGGCAACACAAACGAATTTACGGAAGGACGCCTGAAGATCAGTAGTCGGTCCCAGTTCTGCGATAGCGATTCTATGAAACTCGTGTCTTGCTCCTGACCTTTCCTGCAGCGATTTCTCGCAGGGCGACCACAACCTCACGATTATCCGATTCAATCAACGGTTTCGCACCTTTAAAAAGCTCTCGGGCCCGTTTTGCCGCCAGCATGACCAGCTCGAAACGACTGGAAACCTTACCGAGGCAATCTTCCACCGTGATTCGGGACATAATGATCTCCTAACTAGTGAGAGAATTCAATCAGATTTTGATTACTTAGTCAACGTTGCACGCCCCGCGCGGGATCTTGACAAGAGCTATCGTTGAACCTATGTTGCGCTGACAAGCAATCAATACGATGCCAGGTCGCCTATTCAAAAAGTTGCGGGATGTTTTGTTCCCTGAAGCCAAGGACGGCAGCGACAATTACGCCATGGCCCCCGTCGAGGTAGTCGAGTCGACTTACCGACGGATTTTTCAATTGGCCGATCAGATTCGCGCCCATTCGGAGCAGGCGCCGTATCCACATATTGCAGAAGCACTGCGCCGGGTCGCTGCGGAAAAGCAAGCGCAGGCCGACGAATTACAACAGCGCCTCCGAAATCTCGGCGTTTGGGTTCCCCGGCCAACAACGTTATCTGTTTCTGGCAAGAACCACTGGGAGCGTATGACCGTGGATTTGAAAAACCAAAAGTCTCTGGATGACTTCTTGCAGGTACAGCAAGCCCGCCTGGCCGTAGAATATGCCGAGATCGCACGCCTACTCGGTGAACTCAGGACGCGCCAAACACCACATAAAGAACTCTTAATGACTCTAGTAGCCGTCGCCGATCCGCAAGCGACCCAAACCTAGATTGGCATCCTCGTGCCCGCGGCACTGAAAACCATGTTAAGTTAGAGTCGGGGAAATATCAGATTCGATGTCAGAACTGGTTTGGAAGGGTTAGTCGTTGCCTCGGTCCAGGCCGGGAGGTCGCCTCCTGAGAGCGACCGCTAGTGTTCGCTCTCGAACCAGCGGGTCGTCTTTCCGAAAGCCATGTCCAAAGCGATCCACGTGACAATCGCCTGCCACGCATCGTCTTCAGATAGTCCGTGTCCTTTTACGGAACGCCAAAGATACAAAATCTCCTCTTCGGTCACGCTCTCGAAAAGCTCGTGATCGCGATCTTTGTCGTCATAAGTTACCGGACTGTGTCTCATCGGGAAATTACTCATTCGACTTACACCTTTTCATCCGTGATTCGAGGAATTGTCTTTGTGTGAATCTCCAGCAAACACGATGCCAGATTCATAACTGCTCGAAAAACCAACACTTCGTAATCTAGAGGCCCCTGCGCATGCGTAACTTTCCGGCGTGTATTGTCAAAATGGTGCATAAAAATGACAAAACGGCTGCCGGAGAGACTGCGCCGTGGGAGATCTCAGATCATCAATTAGTCAATGACGGCTAGCCCGGAGATCTCTACCATGCACTCTCGATTGTAGAGGCTCTTGACTTCCACGAGGGTAATGGCTGGAAAGTGCTTGCCGAAAACTTCAACGTAGGCGGCTCCCAAAGGTTTCTTATTGTTAAGGTAGGCCTGCAAGTCCGTAATGTACATTGTTAACACCGTGTATTGATTCGGTCGACCGCCGACGGCCTCAACAGCCGTCTTCAAATTACGCATGACCTGAGTGAACTGCGAAACAAAGTCCCCTTTGCCCACAACCTGCCCTTGGGCATCAAATGGAGCCTGGCCGGCCACATGGATAACGGTTCCCCCGCTTATCTTCGCCACATGGGCGTACCCCACAGGGCGCTCCAAACCAATGGGATTTGATAATTCGAATGGCATTTCTTATCTCCTGATTGACTCGACCAGACCCGTGGAAACCGGGTTCCAATAGCTGATGAAGCTCTTGATCTCACCGACCACGTCGTCTGACCACGAAACATAAGGCAAAATAATCCGGGTCGCTCCAGCCTCGAAATAAGGCTTGATCCGCTCCACAAGCTCCGGCACCGAGGTGGCAGGGACTAGCGGTAAGGCGCTGAATAACTTGTCTGTAACCAGTTTTCGTGCGGCGTGAAATCCTTGTGACTTCCATGCCGCGCGCATTGCCTCAACCTCCGCGCCAAAGCCCATGCGGCCCAGAAGATCCCGGTAGTAATCTGCCAAGGCGTAGTAAGTCAGTGCATGGCTCAAGGCTTCCTTGGCGGCTGCATAATCCGGAGCGACGGAACAGCGAATCTTGCAAATGATTTCCATAGCAGCGGGGTCTTTTCCTGCCTCCTCCGCTCCATGACGAACCGATTCGACAATACGGCGTATTTCGGTTGGGTTGGCCATATTGATCAAAACCCCATCGGTAATTCTGCCCGCTAGGCGCGTCATTTTTGGACCGAACGCGGCCAGATAGACCGGTATGGGGGTTTTCCCAGGGTTAAAAGCCATCTTGAAGGCATGGGAACTAAAATATTTGCCATCGTAGCTCAGTTTCTCGCGCCGCATAGCCCTTCGCACGATCTCAAGGTACTCCTCAACGCGCCCGAGAGGATGATCCAAGGACAGCCCATGCCACCTGGCAATCATGGGATTGGACACACCGACACCCAGCAGGAAGCGCCCGTGAGAAAGCTCATCAAGCCCGACAGCCTGGAGAGCCAGCGTCGCCGGCGTGCGCCCCAAAATATGATAGACGGCCGTGCCGATCTTCAATCGGCTGGTTACAGCGGCAACCGCCGCTAACATGACTGTCGGATCCTTGTTGTTCGCTTCACCGCCCCACACACAGCCAAACCCATGAGCTTCTGCAAGGCGGGCGAGTTCCGGAATGGCGTCCATAGGCAACTGAGCGCCGGAGTTGAATTCAATATCAACCTTCATCGTGCGTTCACTTACAAAACATCCCTTATTCGTGAAATGGGGCCGAAGAGATCGGGCACTAGACGTAACTGGCGGGCAACTCTGTTCTCAATATTTCTATTCTTTCCGTCTTTTCCACGTGACGAATGAAGCGATATTTGTTCTCTACCTCATCCATTGGATACGGCGGCACGCGGGTTCTCGCCGGCTCCACCTTAACTCCGATGAACATCAACTGATTGCCTTTCACCGCATCGCCCATGATCCCCGCGAATTCCTCCACAGAATTTGCCCATTGCGCCCGTTTGATCCCCGCTGAAAGCGCAAGCCCGACCAGGTCCGCGCCCTTCGCAGTCGCCGTTTTGCGATGTCCCGACGCCTCGTAGATCTCATTGTCAAAAACCACATGGATCAAGTTTCCTGGCCGCATCCTGGCGATCGTCGGCAACGAACACAGATTCATGAGCAGAGACCCGTCTCCGTCCAAAGCAATCACCCTGCGGTGCGGCAAGCCAAGCGCCATTCCTAGGGCTATGGATGAACAGAGCCCAAGCGTCCGAACTCGAAAGTTGCCATCGCTCGGGCGGACCGCGTTCCACTCCAGCGTTGTGGCTCCAGCGGAACTCACAACCAATGCGTCCCCAACCATAGTTGCCATCGCCTTCAGGCAATCAAAACGTTTCATGTCGCTTGGCTCCGAGGGGTACCTCTAGTCTTCTGTACCACC
>JBFJTQ010000149.1:0-6431 GCA_041625275.1 Binatia bacterium
CCGCGAGCTCCACGGCGGCGAGGTTCCCGTAAGGTTCGTCTTTTAGGATGACCTTCACGCCGTTGGAAAGCGTGAAGGATTCGGCCGGGCGGCCGTAGGCGAAGAGGGGCGTGAGGCGAACGGAATAGACGATCGAAAGAACACGGACAAGAACAGGCATCAGGCGGAGAGTTCTGAGCATCGCCGAAGGGAATAAGGAGTTGTTTGATTGGGGGATGCTACCCAGTGCCGAGTGCGCCGTCAAGTAAAAAAGCGAACAAGGTCAGTCGGGAAAGGAGTTCAGAGGAGTGTCTTGCTTTGCACTTCACCCGATTTGGCGTTTAGATTATGATTCGTATCGCCACTCCGAGAGGTTCATCTTGAGTGACACCTTGACAACTCAGGCGCGGGGGCCGCGCTGTTGTCAAGGGCTCGCGCAATGTAAGCGAAGACACGGATTTTTATGGTGAATTGCTTGACTTGACACGCAATTCAGATAGAATCTCGTGTCACTAAAGTGGCTCGCGGAAATTGGGGGTGATTTAATCCATGACAGGCGTTCGAGTTCGAGAGAACGAGTCCATCGAGAGCGCTATTCGGCGTTTCAAGAAGTTATGCGAGAAAGCGGGCATCTTGGCCGAATTGCGCAAGCGTGAACATTACGAAAAGCCCAGCGTCAAAAGAAAGAAGAAGGCCATTGCCGCGAAAAAACGGGCAATGAGGCGGGTTCGCCATTCCTTCTAGAAACCGAGTGAGCGATTGACTCGACAGACGGAGGTTTCAGGGACACATCAACGATGGCGCTCAAGGCCGAAATTCAAAACGCAGTCAAATCGGCCATGAAAACTGGTGATCGGGTAACACTCGATACACTCAGGTTAGTATTGTCAGCTCTGCATAACCAGGAGATCGAAGTTCGCCGAGGGTTGACCGATGAGGAAATCCAAAAGACGGTTGCTACACTTTGTAAGCAGAGAACAGAATCTATTGATCTTTTCCGCAAAGGCGGACGCCTTGACCTGGTGCAAAAGGAAGAGGCAGAATTAAGAATTTTGCAGCGCTTGTTGCCCGAGCCGTTGACCGAGGACGAGGTTAGAGCCTTGATTCGGGCGACCATTGATGAGCTTGGTGCCAAAGGGATTCAGGACCTAGGCAAGTTGATGAAACGAATCATGCCGAAAGTGACAGGGCGGAGCGACGGCAAGCGGGTAAACCAGCTGGCGAAGGAAATGTTGGGTGGCTAGAGTTATTCTTTCCCTAGACTTATTAACGGGGTTCCACGCTATTCGTTGCGCTTGGTCGCAGTCGAATTTGGTTTAAATTAACTTAGTGTGTATCCGTCTAGAAATTGGGCCCAAATGATGTAAGCGGGAATGAAGGGCTGTTCCCCGGTCATAATACCGACGGACCGCGTGCGCATTGAAGTCAGCAGAACGGCGCACTGCATCGCTGGAATTGAGGTTGAGAGCGGTCTCAACATGGGTGGTCCTGTCCGGTGAACATCGTTGATGCAATTCTTCTCGCTGTCCTCTTCCTTTTTGGCCTTCGCGGCTATTTCAAAGGGCTTTTTAGAGAGACTTTTTCGCTCGGGGGCCTCGCTATCGGCTTCATCGCAGCGGTTCGGTATAATGATAGTGTTGCCGCTGTAGTGCAAAGTCACTGGCAGGCTTCGCCATTTATACTTAAGGGCGTATCATTTGTCGGCGTGTTTTTTGTTGTCTATTTTCTCTTTAATTTGGTTGGCTGGCTCCTGCATCGTTCCGAAAAGGTTCTTTTCCTGCAGACTTTCAATCGCACGGGCGGTGTCGCAATGGGGATCGGCAAAGGTGCGGCACTGATTGCGCTGGCTCTTTTCTTCGCGGGGTCGGCGAGGTGGGTGCCGCAATCGGCCAAAGATAAGATTGAGGCTTCGGTGCTTGTACCGCCATTGTCTCAGCTCGGCGAAGGGATGGTTCGGATCGGTAAAGAGAAAATACTCACAAGAGGGCCGAACTCCACTTGAGAGGCAGGCAGGGTTTCCTTGCGTGGATTGATGCACTGCAATGATTAGCCAGGAGAAGATCATCGAGGTACGCGATCGGGCGTCCATCGTCGACGTGGTCGCGGACTACGTCACGCTCAAGAAGGCGGGGCGAAATTACATGGGCCTGTGTCCGTTCCATGCTGAAAAAACTCCATCGTTTACAGTTAGCGAGGAAAAGGGGATTTTTCATTGCTTCGGGTGTGGTGCGGGCGGGAGCGTATTTCATTTTTTGATGCAATACGATCATCTTTCGTTTCCGGAAGCGGTAGAACGCGTCGCCAAACGCTATGGCGTGACCGTGGAGAACGTCACTCGGGCGAGCAAAATGGGTGCGGAAGACTCAAGGGATTCCTATTATCGTATCAATGAGTGCGCCGCGGCTCACTACCACAGTATCCTGTTTCGAGACGCTGTCGGCAAGAATGCGCGCGCATATTTGAAATCACGCGGCGTAGACGAAGCGACGGCGCGTCGGTTTGTCCTTGGTTACGCGCCGCAACGGGGTTCCGACTTACCGAGCCTTCTCAGGAGAGAAAACCTGTCAATCCAAGATGCACTGCGCTTGCGTCTGATCGGCCAGCGAGGCGGGCAGCAATTCTACGAGACGTTTTTCGCCCGTTTGATGTTTCCGATTATGAACGCGGGTGGTAAAATAATAGGTTTTGGTGGTCGGGTTCTCGACCGCGGACTGCCCAAGTATTTGAATTCAGCGGATACGCCTCTTTTCAAGAAAGGAGCGACCCTCTACGGCCTTTATCAGGCGAAGGAAGGGATTCGAAAAGCGGATCGCGTCGTGATCGTCGAAGGCTACCTCGACGTGATCGCGCTCCATCAATACGGCATCAATTGTGCGGTGGCGACATTGGGAACCTCCCTCACCGTGAACCAACTCCGAACTCTGGCTCGCTATACGAAAAACATCATCGCCCTGTTTGACGGCGACGAGGCGGGAAGGAAGGCCGCGGCGCGCAGTTTTGAATTATTTATCGAGGCAGGCTTACTCGGTCGGGCTGCGTTTTTGCCGACGGGCGAAGATCCCGACACCTTCGTCCGCGCAGGCGGCATCGCTGCCGTAGAGGCATTGCTCGATGGGGCTGTGCCGTTGGCGGATTACTATTTTTCCTGGTTAGAGCTACGCTATGGTAAGAGCCTTGAGGGCAGGAGCCAAATCGCGGCGGAAATCAGCCGCGTGCTGCACAAGATGCAAAATCCGGTAGAGGTCGATTTGTTGGTGAGCCGTGCCGTGGACACATTGGGGATTCGTGAAGAGGTCCTGCGCCGTCCTCTTCGGGCTTCTGGTTCCAATCCGTCCTCGGAAGCGGTTCGCGACGGCGGCCTGTCGCTAAGCCAGCCGGCGAGCCGTGATGACGTCGCCGAGCGTTCCCTGATTAGCCTCATGTTACGCTTCCCCTCGATCCCAGGTTATGTGTTGAAGGCAGGCGATGTGCGGGAATGGGTCGGCCCGGGCTGGCGCGAGGTGTTTGACCTGGTCCTTGCCGAGTGGCAAAAACAAGGGAAGGTCGACGTGCTCCGAGTCACGCAAAAAGCGGGTGCGGTTAAGGCTGGGGAGATCGCGGCCCTGGCGTTGGAAGGGGAGCGGTTCAGCGAATCGGAATCTGAAAAGACGGCGGAAGACTGCCTTTCTCATCTGCGGCGAAAGTACTTGAGGGGCGTGGAAAGAAATCTCCGACTGGCGATCCGTGCCGCCGAAGAACAAAAAGACGAGAAAGCGAAAAGAGAGAGGATACTAGAATGGCAAGACGTCGTACGAAAGGCACGCCAGCTAGAGCGTCGAAGACTCGAGCCCAAGACAACGATCCGATAGAAAGCCAAAAGTCGGGTTCTGATCGCTCGGACGCGCCGGTCGAGAGAAAGAACCTGAAAGAGGTCAAGAAGCTCATCGACCTGGGTAAGGAAAAGGGCTATCTGACCTATGACGATGTCAATGATATGCTGCCGGCGGAAGTCGTGTCACCGGATCAAATCGACGACGTCATGTCGATTTTCGGGGAGATGGACATCGAGGTTGTCGATGCCAATCAGCGGGTTACCCTTGGCGGCGCCGGCGAAGACCTTGTTGAGGAAGAGGAAGAAGAAAAAGAACTAGATACCGATATCGACGGCGACATAGTCGGCAAGACGGGCGATCCGGTGCGCATGTATTTGCGTGAGATGGGAACGGTTTCACTTCTCAGCCGGGAAGGCGAAGTGGAGATTGCCAAGAAAATCGAGGAAGGGGAAAAACAAGTCATAGACGAGGTCCTTTCCAGCCCCTTGGCCCTGCGTTACGTGCTGGAGCTTGGCGATAAATTGTCCCAGCACGAGATTCGGGTGCGCGAGATCATCAAGGATGCAGATGAGGATGCGGAGTACCTTGAAGACGAGGAAGTACATGAAAAGCGATTGCTGGATCAGATAGGAAAGATCCGCCGCTCCAAGAATGAAAGAGATAAGGTCCGAAAACAACTAGCTGCCAAGCGTGTGTCCGCCCAACGGCGTCAACTCCTCGATCAAAATCTCGGCAAGCATGATGAGAAGATTCTCGTTGGCTTGAAGGCTCTGCAATTGAATCGGAAACAGACGGAAGCCATCGCGGATGGTCTGAAGCGAGCGATGGACCGGATGCAACTTCTTGAGCGTCGAGTCAAGGAATTTGAGCAGAAGACCGGAAAAGCCGCGCCAGAAATTCTCAAGCTTGTATCGGGTCTGAACGGGCGGCGGAAAGAGTGGCAGCGCTTGATGGGGTCGTTGCGGATGGGCCATGATGCGATTCTTCAAATGGCGGATGAGATTAGGAGCGCACGACGCGACGTCAGGTTTATTGAGAAAGATCTTGAGATGCCCGCCGATGAAATCAAACGTCGCGTATGGTCTATCGTTGAAGGTGAAACAAAAGCCAATTTGGCGAAGAAAGAGCTCATCGAAGCCAATTTACGACTCGTCGTCAGTATCGCTAAAAAATACACCAACCGCGGGCTTCAATTTCTTGACTTGATTCAAGAGGGAAACATAGGGCTCATGAAAGCCGTCGATAAATTCGAGTACCAACGTGGGTACAAGTTCTCCACCTACGCGACCTGGTGGATTCGGCAGGCGATTACGAGGGCGATCGCGGACCAGGCGCGAACGATCCGGATTCCGGTTCATATGATCGAGACGATCAACAAATTGATTCGGACCTCGCGTTATCTCGTGCAGGAAATCGGACGCGAGCCCACCCCGGAGGAGATCGCCAGCAAGATGGAAATCCCGCTGGACAAGGTGCGCAAGGTACTCAAAATTGCCAAGGAACCGATATCCCTGGAGACGCCCGTGGGGGAGGAAGAAGACAGTCACCTCGGAGACTTTATTGAGGACAAGCGGATCATTACCCCCTCGGATGCCGTTGTGAATATTAATCTGCAAGAGCAAACCAAAAAAGTGCTCGCGACCCTGACGCCGCGCGAAGAACAGGTATTGCGGATGCGTTTTGGCATAGGTGAAAAATCGGATCATACGCTGGAGGAGGTCGGCCAGAAATTTACGGTGACGCGCGAGCGCATCCGACAAATTGAGGCCAAGGCGCTGCGAAAACTCAGACACCCGACCAGGAGCAAGCGACTCAAGAGCTTTATGGAAAGCTAAGCGGCCGGTTTCCGCTTTTTAGCAGTGAGTTGGCCCTGAATTGGCTCCTCGCAACACGCGACTCTAAGCTATAAACTATTTTCATACGGGCCCATAGCTCAGTTGGTTAGAGCCACCGGCTCATAACCGGTTGGTCCCTGGTTCGAATCCAGGTGGGCCCACCAACCTTCATCTTCAATAAGATCAGATACTTCACTGTCATTCACAGCAGCCTGGGCCTTGGGGGTTTCGGTCAAGGTTTCGGTTTTGGCCCCTAAAAGTCGCTCTAATTGCTCCCTGGCATCGCTCTTGATATAGCGCCCGTAGTGCTTCTCAATCATCGCCACGGACGTGCCGCAGTATTCGGCCAGCCACTTGATATTGACGCCATTGCTCAGGCCCACCGATATGAACGTATGACGACAGCAATAGGGCCGGCGCTCTTTTACCCCCGCGCCTCTCAACACTCGATACCAAATACCGCCGCGCCATGTGTGGAAGTTTAGGGGCTCTCCGTCTTGGTTCACGAAAACATAGCTATCCTCGGTCACCCGTAGCGGTTTGATGCGTTTTAGGGCTTCAACCACACCCGGCAATAGCGTTATCTCCCTATGGCTTCCGGCTGTCTTGGGGCTTCCCTCATCGCTCATGTAGCGGCTCTTGCTGATTGAGATAAACCCTCGGGTAAGGTCCACGTCGCCCCAGCGCAAGGCCAAGGCTTCACTTGGCCTCATCCCGGTATAAAGCAGGGTATAGACGAAGGGCACGTAAAAAGGGCTTTTCCTTGTGAATTGAGCAATCACCTTGTCTCGTTCGGCTTCGGTGA
>JBFJTQ010000150.1:0-6403 GCA_041625275.1 Binatia bacterium
GCGGATAATGACTATTTTCCCATAGCCCCGGAGCTGATCGCTGAAAAGAACCTCCCCTCTTTCGATGACTCGAATCGGGGTTCCTTCGGTCGCGGCGATATCCACACCGTCATGAAAGCTCGCGCCGCGCGGACCGAATCCAGAGTTAATCGTGCCGCTGACCGGCAAGACAAAGCCTTCCAATCCCGGGTCCCATGGCTGCGGCAAGCCGGGAAACACCGGGGCTGTTTCGCTCGGCGTTATGATTTCGACGGGAAGACGTCTCACGGCACCCGGGATGAATATTTTTTGACCGACCCGGATTTGACCTGCGTCCTTAATTCGGTTGATGCGAGCCAATTGATCGTGGGCAACATCGTAGGCTTTCCCGATGCGAAACAGGTTTTCGCCCGGTCCGACGACGTGATAAATCCCTTGAGTGGGTCGAGGGACGCGAGCGCTGATCTGCGGCGCACAGGCCGGCAGAATGAGAAGAAGCAAAATAAGGAACCGTTGTTTGAGGCACGTATCGACTAGTCGCGCCAACCGTACCTCCCCCGCAATTTGACGAACCGGCAATCCCCAATTCGGCATGTCTGGTAGCCGCTTCTATTGCGGGTGACGTGGGTCAACAGTTGCGACTGCTCGTCGCCCACAGGGATGACCAATCTGCCGCCCACGGAGAGCTGGTCGAGAAGCGGCTTGGGCAAATCAGGCGCACAGGCCGTGACTATTATGGCATCGTAAGGGGCATGGTCCGCCCAGCCCAAGGTCCCGTCACCGACATGAATGGCAATGTTGTGATACTGGAGTCGATCCAGTGTATTCCTCGCCCTCTGGGCCAGGGCGCGAATTTTTTCCACTGAAAAAACATTGAAGCACAGCTCCGCTAACAGGGCCGTCTGATAGCCCGACCCGGTGCCGATTTCCAACACTTTTTCTCGACCCGTAAGCGCGAGGCCCTCGGTCATGAGTGCCGCCATGTAGGGTTGGGAAAGAGTTTGTTTCTCTCCGATGGGCAAAGCCCTGTCATCGTAGGCGCGGCTCACCAAACCCGTATCGACAAAGAGATGCCTCGGGATTTGGCGCATCGCGCGGATGACCTGCGGATCGCGAATTCCGCGGGCAAGGATTTGCTCCTCAACCATTTTATCCCTAGCCCAGATGAAGTCGTGCGCGATTGGAACCGAAATCTTCACTATGATACTTGAGCGGTGAATGGTCGGGGCAACATCAATTGCGCAGGGGCCCCCTCGCACTCACAGAGATTCGGGATCAGATTAGTGTCCTCGCTAAATCGTGAACTAATTGATTTTCTATGGGTTTTGCTTCTAATTTTACACACTTTAGCGCATTATTGCTACCAAAACAAAAATTTCTCTGTGCTAAGGCCTTGTGAATCTTCGCAAAGAAGCCGGCGTTTTTTCGCGCAGACTAGCGTGGGGCGCCCCCAACCCGCCTTTGCAATAGAGTCCGAAAATAACGGGGCTGGAGGCCGGGAAATTGGGATTCAGCCGCCCCTGCCTCAAGCCAAGGACCAAAGCTGAAACAGGCCCGAAACACCGGTCACATTTCAGGCTTTTTCTTTCTCATTCCCCCAGCGACCATCTTGTACTCGAACAGCCGGCACTCCAGAGCGCCGTTGAATAGCGGCGTGCGCTTGGACGCGGCGAGACGAATGAGCTTTGGCAGGCGAGCATCGGCGCTGAGAAGGTAGACGCGCCACCCACCGAACCTCTTCTTCAGCACGTCCCCCAGTTTCGGGTAGAACTCCGCCAGTTGCTGCTGCTCGCCCAGGCGCACGCCATAGGGGGGATTCGTGACGAGGATCCCTTCCCTTGCCGGCGGGAAGATTTCCAGCACGTTCGCCTCCTTTAGGCTCACCATTCTCTCCAGACCGGCAGCTGCTAGGTTGGCGCGCGCCGATTTTAACACCTCGCCTGACAGATCACTGCCGTAGATCGACAGCCGCTCTCTGGGTTTTTGCCGCGCCGCGCTTTGCAGCAAAAGATCCTCCCAAATCCGTTTGTCGAAATTTGTCAACTTCTCAAATGCGAAATGCCGCCCGAGGCCGGGCGCGATGTCAAGACTCATTTGTGCCGCCTCCATCAAAATCGTCCCGCTGCCGCACATGGGATCGAGCAGCGGCATGTGAGGGGCCCATTTCGCCAAGCGCAGGATGCCGGCCGCGAGATTCTCCCGCAGCGGCGCATCTCCCCCAGCTATGCGCTTACCGCGCTTGAACAACGGCTCCCCCGTGGTATCGACATAGAGAAAAAAATCGCGCTCTGTCAGATGACCCTGGAGGGGGATATCGGGCTGCCGGGTATCTACACTGGGACGGCGGCCCGAAAGCCAGCGGATCTTGTCACACACCGCGTCCTTGATTTTCAGGGTGACGAAATTGAGACTGGCGAGAGGGCTTCTGATAGCCGAGACATCGACCCTTATAGTGCGTTCGGGCCCGAACCAATCGCCCCACGGAAGCTTGTAAGCGGCACGGTAAATATCTTCCTCGTCGCGATAGCGCGCGCTTGCCACCCGCCATAGAATGCGGCTTGCGATACGGCTTTCCAGATTGGCCCGGTAGCACAGGGAGAATTCGCCGCTGAACTCGACGCCGCCGCCTACGGCACGAATCCTTCGCGCTTTCAGTCCTTGCAGTTCATCCGCCAGAAGCGGTTCCAGGCCCCGGGGGCAGGTGGCAAAGAATCTCTCCATACGGCCCTCTGCTTCGTCCGATGACCCCTTATTGGCCTTGGCTCTTAAAACTGGGTTCACTAACGGGAATATCAATGCGAGGAATTGGTCGGGGCGACCGGATTTGAACCGGTGACCACACGCACCCCAAGCGTGTGCGCTACCAGGCTGCGCTACGCCCCGACAGAGGGTTGGACTCTGCGGACTCTAACATTAGCGCATGCTTAAATCAATTTTGTGCTACCCGGGAATCGGATGAGAGCCGCCATAACCTGGCCGGACTCGCCCATCCCTTCGTCGCGACTCACCTTGTCCCTCCGGTGGATATACGGCACAAGCAAAGAAACCGCCCGCCGCACCGAAGCGGTCCAAGAGAAAGGGCGCTGCACATAGAGTAACCACCCATGCGCTCGCTCGGACCGGGAGCGCGCTGCGCCCGCATGCGACTTGCATTTACCACGATGCACTACGATCCGTTGAGCGATAGCTAAGGTCAATGAAAGGTTGGTCTAAGCACACCTGATCGGAAGAACAACCGTCGCTTCAGTTTTCAATAACGCCTTATCCAGCGGTTAGGCGCGCCTGTCAAAGAGAGAAGTATGGTAGCCATGCGCGTCAGCTCAAGACAGCATCTTTCGCAGGGAGAGAAGGTCTTTTTTGATCCTAGTGAGCGCAGTTTTATACTTGTGATCAGAGAGCGGAAGTTTAAGCTGATTCTTCTCCTCTTTCCTGGCTGCCTTCAGTCTTTTGCGTGCGCCTTCGATGGTAAAACCTTCACTGTAAAGGAGGCGCTTGATGTCCAGCAAAAGCTCCACATCCTTTTTCTTGTACAGCCGATGCCGCGACGGCGCCTTCGATGGTTTCAACAGTTCAAACTCGGTCTCCCAGTAACGCAACACGTAGGGTTCAACGCCTACGATCTGGCTGACCTCGCCGATTTTGAAGTAGATCTTGTCTGGTAAGCGAGCCGACATCGCGGATTTTTATTCCAAAGCCGACGGCGGGGTAGGCGGAGTCATGGTGTTGAGACTCTTCTTGAGGATCTGGCTAGCTTTGAACGTCAAAACTTTGCGCCCCACGATGATGATTTCATCACCTGTCTGCGGGTTTCTGCCCTTCCGCGGCCTTTTCGTGTTCACGACAAAATTTCCAAACCCGGAAATCTTAACTTTTTGTCCCTGCTCGAGACAATTTTTGATGATATCGAACGTTGCTTCCACCACGTCCGTCGCGTCTTTTTTTGAAAAACCGATTTTCTCGTAAATTCGAGTAATGATGTCTGCCTTGGTCATTTTTAACCCTTCCCTTCCCTGCCGATTGCAGTTTGGATTTTCCTTAGCTCCTCCGTTGAGCCCCAAAAACCTCGCCAATGCGATCGACGAGATTTTGATGCAGGGCGTTAACCTCGTTGTCTGTCAGAGTCCGATCATTGGCGCGATAAGAGATCTTGTAGGCCAAGCTTTTCTTCCCCTCGGGAAGCGACGCGCCGAAGTACTCATCAAATACCGCCACATCTTCGATAAGGGCCTGGCCGAGACCTTCGATCCAACTCACGATCTGCCGAGACGGAAACGCGTGATCCACCACCAGAGCAAAGTCGCGCTCAACAGCCGGATAACGCGGCAGGGAACGGGCTTTTATTTGCCGCGGAGCATACTGAACCAACTTGTCGAAGTCAAGTTCAAACGCCAAAAACGACGGCAGCCCGGTATCCTCGCAAAGCTCCGGGTGGCTCTGTCCCAAGTAGCCGATTTTCACATCGTCAAGGTGCAAAATAGCCGTTCTGCCCGGGTGCAGCACGGCGATACTCCCGCTCGACCAGTTCGCACGTTCACCGAGGCGCAGCAAATCCAGTATTCCTTCCACGAGCCCTTTACAGTCCAGAAAGCTCAACGGGGCCAACTCTCCGGAACGCAGCCCCCTGCGCTCCCGGTACCCATAAAGGAGGCCGGCCAGGGACTGTCGTTCTTCGGGTTCGCCGTTGGCCGCCAAGTGAAACACCTTCCCAAGGTGAAAACCGAGGAAGCTCGGCGCTTTTTGCGCAAGATTAAAGCCGAGATTCTCCAACAAGCCGGGCAGCAGACTCAAGCGCATCTCTGCACTCTCTTTCACCAACGGGTTCACCACGGTCACCGGAGATGGCGCCTCGTCCCATAACCCGCAGAAAGCGCGGTTCATTTTTTCACTCGTGAACGGCAAATTGATCAACTCGATGAGTCCTTCTCCAATTAAGAACGAACGAATTCTGCGCTCGCGCTGAAGATGGTAATCGACTTTCGTCGCCGAGGACCCAAGCGCTGGTAAAGTGGTCGGGATCTTCTCGTAGCCATAGAGCTGGGCAACCTCTTCAATCAAATCCGCTTCCCGCGTAAGATCCGGGCGGCCGGTCGGCGGCACCGCCTTGATGATCCCCTTCTTCGATTGCCTGGAAATTTTCAGACCCAGAGACTGGAGTAGCCTCTCAGCCGTTCCCCGCTCGAGGCGAACCCCGAGAAGTTTTTCGATGCGCTCTTCGCGCAGCAAAATCGAGCGAGACTTGCGGCGGCGCGGATATCCATCGAGCACTCCGGGAACCGCATCTGCCTCCGCATGGGCAACCAGAAGCTCCACCGCACGATCGGCGGCGGCAATCGTCCCTTCGGGATCTACGCCACGCTCAAAACGGTGCGATGCCTCGCTGCGCAGGCCTAAGCGCTTCGCAGTGCGCCGTATCTCGGTCGGATCGAAATGGGCGCTTTCCAATAAAATACGCCTCGTTTCCGCTGTCACTTCCGAATCCGCTCCTCCCATGACTCCGGCCAACGCGATAGGGGTGTCACCATCACAGATCAGCAGATCTTCCGGAACCAACTCACGCTCAACTTCATCCAAGGTGACAAACCTTTTCGTTTGCCCGGCCTTGCGTACAACGATCCGGCCACTGCTCAAACGATCGAGATCGAAGGCGTGCAGGGGTTGACCTGTCTCTAGCATCACGTAGTTGGTGGCATCAACGACGTTGTTGATGGAACGAACGCCGCAGGCTTCTAGCCGAAAGCGCATGGCGGCAGGCGCCGGCGCTACACGAACGCCTTCCACCACCCGTGCGGAGTAGCGCGGGCAGGATTGGGAATCCTCAATCTCGAGCGTGATCCCCTTGAGAGCCTTCAAGACCTTCTGGCGCGACGGATTTTTTTTGCACTCGAGCGGAGCGCCGGTAACAGCCGACACCTCCCGGGCCAAACCCATGATGCTCAGGCAATCTCCGCGATTGGGCGTAACCGCCACTTCAAAAATCCAATCCCCTGGCTCAGTTGTCGGATCGCGCAACGGGATCATCGCTTCAACTTCGAGGCCGGCCATTGTCAGCAGCTCAGCAAGCTTTTCTGCAGTCGTGTTAATCGGCACGAACTCTCTTAACCAACTCAACGTAAATTTCATTGGAACCTAAAGAATCTTTCTACCTAGGGCGCCGGAGCGATTCGGCTCTCGCCGCCCGCCCCTGCGCCCCGTTGCTCCATCCCTCGTGGCCGACGGGTTAAGAGAACTGACGCAAAAACCGGAGATCGTTCTGGAAAAAAAGCCGAATGTCGTCAATGCCATACTTGAGGATGGCAATCCTTTCAACTCCCATGCCGAACGCAAAGCCGGAAACTCTCTCCGGATCGTAGCCGACAAACTGAAAAACCTGGGGATCGATCATGCCGGCACCAAGTATCTCCAGCCAGCCCGAGCCCTTGCACAC
>JBFJTQ010000151.1:0-6381 GCA_041625275.1 Binatia bacterium
ACCTCGGGCCGGCAACGTGGATCAGGTTGCCCCTGTCCAGCAGATATATAATGGATGCGCCGCTGTCGCTGCTGATTTTGGCGAAAGATTTGAGCCCGAAAAAGTTTGAATTTGATCTGCCAGACGCGGCGTCCTTGGCGCACTTTTGCCGCCGGCAACGATGTCAGGGTGCGGACCCCAGGAATGAGGAATCCTTGCCTTGCTATGTGGCGGGAAGTGGTGAGCGTTTTAGATCAATTCCCGCGACCCACTGGTGCATGCCTATGACTTGCAGTTTGCATGTTTCTTCCGCAGCCGCACACGGGCATGCCGATCGTCGATATATGCTGCAAAAGCTTTTGCGGTCCTCTGCAAACGATGATCATTACTATTTGAAGCCGAGAATCTTGGCATACTCCAACGCAAGCCGATCCACGGACTCGGCTTGCTCAGGGCTCATGTATAATACTTTCTTCCCTGCGACGAACTTGTTGGTTCGCGTGCCCCGGACAACGGCGGAGCCGTAGCCCGTGTGCTGCTCCAGGATCGTCTGCGCCTCGGACGTCGTAAGAAAGACCGAAAATAGGTGCGCCGCATGGCGGTGAGTTGCCCCTTTGATCACGCCTGCGTGATAAGCCGGCGCGATGACTGGTTGTACGGCATCGGCAAAAACCACCGGCGCGCCCTTTTTTTCCGCCTCGAATATGAATCCGCTTATCAACGCAACAATGACCTTAATTTCGCCCACCTGCAGCCGAGCGTATAAGTTCCCGAGCGCCCCCAGAATCGGTTTCTGCTCGGCTAGAGCCTTGACGTACTTGGTTCCCTTTTCTTCTCCCCACAGTCCAACGGCGAGACGGCTCAGGTGATGTGTCGCAACGGAAACACCCAGCTTGCCACCGTGCCACTTCGGATCCAGTAAATCTTCCCAACTCTTTGGGACGTCCTGCGGCGGCAGGTTCTTCTTGTTATAGGCCGGCAAGACTATCTGGTTGGCAAAGGAGACCGTACCACCGTCATAATAAATCAGATTGCTATCGACACCCGCGCGTCCATAATCGAACGGTTGGTGGAGCTTTCTCAGCCACAGGGTAGCGTGTTGAGCATCGGTCACCACTATCACATCCCACTCCGGAGGAGCTCCCGTGGCTGCCAGCGTAATAATTTTCGCCACATCGCGGGCCATTTCCTGCGAGGGATTGTGCTTGAGCTTGATATTGAAGTTGTATTTCTTGTTAAAGGCCTCGCCCAAGGCATCGACTGCGTTTGGAGGCCACGAAGAAGGGGCAAGAAACTCAACACTTCCCTCTTTCTTGGCGAGATCTACAAGCTGGTTAATGGTCGCCGCTTCGGCCCATGTCACCGATGCCATCAGGGCCACTATGCCTAAAATGCAACTGCCAAAAAATGTGCTCCCTCGCATAGCATACCTCCTAAAAATGAGCATCTTATAAAATCTGGGCACGCCGACTTACACGCCGCCAAAGCCGTTCAGGCACCTGCTCTTCGGTTCCTCTGCTCCCGGAACCCATTCTAGATACGGTGATAGCGACCGTCTTTCAAAAGAGAGTCAAGAAGAGTAACCGCTACACACCTCCGAAAGAAAATCGCCTTCGTGTCACGCGCGGCTCCGCCGATAGATTACGAAGCGGCGGCTCCAACCCCGGCCCGTAGCGCGTTCGTCTGGCTCCAGTCGATCTGGCGCGTCGCCGGGTTGATCACAACTCTGTATACTTCGCGTGCCGCCTCGATCGTCACAAGCTCGTTAACATAGACGTCGTCCCAGACTGCCTGCGGGTCACGATCTTCGGGTCGTCCCACGCCACCGCCGCCGCCGCTGTCCTTGATGATATGATCTCCCCCTTTGAGCTGGTGCAGCCGATGGACTTTGGCCTGGATCTTCTCGCCGTTGCGCAGGATGAAGCATTTGTTGGGCGGCGTCGGTTTGCCACCTGACGCCCCGTGGCTGAAGGTGGTCTCACCCTGACCGGCGCCGGTGTGCATCCCCGCTTCGCCACCGAGATTGGCGACTTCCCAGTGGAAGCCAGGACCGCCGCGCCACTTTCCCGCGCCTGATGAGTCTTTGCGAAATTCCCGGCTGATCACTTTCCAGGGATACTTGATTTCCACGTCCTCCGTGTTCGGACGCGAGATCTCTCCCAATGTGCCGATCGAAGCTGCCCCCTGATAACCATCGTACCCCGCCACGGCACCGGCACCACCTTCCGCGTGATACCCCGGCATGACGTATAGCCCGCCGGTGCGGGGATTCGTTCCGTAGATGTATTGCCCGTAGCGCCGCCCCCAGCCGGCTGCAGCCCGCTTCGGCAGCGCCTTTGACATCGCCATCATCACCGCTTCAATGATGTTGTGTCCCACGTTGACGGGGGATCCGCCCATCGGCGCGGGGTATTTTGCGTTGACGACCAAACCCTCGGGCGCGATGACGTCAAGCGCCCGCATCGTCCCTTCGTTGTGATAGTCCGCTAGCGCCGGGTCAAGAAAGAGGATCGCCCCGGCCACCGCGATGCTGTAAGTGCTAGGGTAACTCGAGTTAATAAAACCCCGGCGTTGCTTGTCGCTCTTGGAAAAATCAAGCGTGAGCTGATCTCCCTTGATCGTGGCTTCACACCGCACCGTCACCGGCACATCCAACTCATAGCCGTCGTCGTCGGTCGATGATTCGCCATAGTACGTTCCGTCAGCCATCTTGCGGATGCACGCCCGCACGGCGCGCTCGGTGCGCTCCTGCATGACCGCAATGCAGTTTTGAACCGTCGCGAAGCCGTACCTGCCGACCAACTCGCTCAGACGCTGCTCGGCTACCTGAGTGGCTGCGATCATCGCATAGCAGTCAATCTGCACCCCTTCCGCTAACCGCACGTTGTTCCAGATGAGCCTCAAGATGTCGTGCTGCTCCTTGCCCTTCTCGATCACTTTCACCCCGGGGACCAAGATTCCCTCGGAGTGAATATCGTAAGGATCGGAGAAATAGGCGCCAGGGAAGGCTGCACCCGTGTCCTCGACATGGGCGCGCGCCAGCGTCCAGAATGCTGGTTTGTTCTTATGGAAAATCGGCTTGAAGAAACCCCAGTCCGGTGGATGGCAAGAGTATCCCTTGTAGGGGTCGTTCGCCAGAAAAACGTCCCCCTTATATACGTTGTTGCGGTACTCTTCCAGAATGAACCGGACCGAGAATTTCCCGCCCACGAATTGGGTAGCAAGACCCACCGGAATGGCAACGGTTTGTCCATCGCCGTCCCAAATACCGACCGAGATATCTTTGAGTTGAGAGATCAGATAGCTCTGCGAGGTCCGCTCGATGACCCGGCGCATTTCCCGGCAGATACGCTGCAGAGCGTGCCAAACAGTTGATAGGGTCAACGGATCCACCCGCTTGGCGGCCCTTAGGGGTTTACGCGACCGAAGCGGCGCAGTCAGTCTATCGATTAATTCCTGATCCATTGTCCTAACTCCTTTTCAACAGGTACGTTCCCGAGACGTCGACGCTGCAGCTAAAGCCAGGCGGGACCACTACGGTTGTCGCTTTTTCCTCGATGATCGAAGGCCCAACGATCTTGTTGCCCGCCAACAGCCGTTCGCCGTCATAGCAGGGGGTCTCCACCCAGCCCTTGCCGAACAAACAGCGCCGCTTGCGCTTCAGCGCCTCCTTGGGGTTCGCCTTCCCGCGTTTAATCGGGATCATTTTTAAATTCGTTTGGCGCTTTGCCGTCGCCCTGAGCCAGAAAGTGAGAAACTCGATCTGGCGATTTGGCAAATGAAACGTGTAAAGCTCTTTGTGACGCGCATGGAAGGCTTTGAGCACCCGCTCGAGATCGTCTGCCGATTTCAGAGCGCTGGGCAGCGGTACTTCAATTTCGTGGAACTGCCCCGCGTAGCGCATCTGCGCCGTTCGCGTAAAGATCAAATCGTCATTTTTGGCATGACCTTCCCTGAAGTCGGCAATCGCTTCCTTGGCCAGCTCGCGATAAAGCGCTTCGATCGCTTTGAGATCGACCTTGTCCGCCCGCACAATATGGGTCCGCGAGTATTCTCTCCCGATGTCCATGGCGAACATGCCGAAGGCGCTGTAGAGTGCCGCATACTTGGGAATAACGACGAGGGGAATGCGCAGTAACTCGGCCACGGCGGCGCCATGGACGGCTCCGGCGCCGCCGCCGACAATCAGGACGAAGTCGCGCAGGTCCAAACCGCGCTTTGTAGAAAGCTCGATCACTTGATCCGCCATGAGCGAGTTGACGCTTTGAAATATCGTCCGCGCGGCTTCGCTCTCGCTCATCTTTAGGGGCTCCGAAACAGTCCGGATCGCCTGCCGCGCCAACTCGGCGCTTAATTGAATCTCACCGCCCAGAAAGTAATCGGTCGGCACGTACCCCAAGAGCACATCGGCATCCGTCACTGTCGGCCGATCTCCGCCACGGCCGTAACACGCCGGCCCCGGGCTCGCTCCTGCGCTTTGCGGCCCCACGCGAAGCAATCCCAGCGAATCGATCCACGCGAGACTTCCTCCTCCGGCGCCAATGGAGTGGATATCGACCATTTTGATGGCCACCCGCTCGTCCCCCACCCAGCTTTCCGTAGTCGTCGGAATCTCACCCTTTCGGATCAGGCTCACGTCCAGGCTCGTGCCGCCCATATCGATCGAAATCAAATTGTCATGGCGGGACGGGCGCCCCCAAAACAGCGCCGCAGTGGGCGCCGCCGCGGGCCCGGAGTTGATCACCGTCACTGCCTGGCGCCGCGAGTGGGAAGCCGATTGGACGAGCCCGTCGGCTCGCACGATGAGCAAGCTCCCCCTGAAGCCAAGTTCGGCAAGCCGTTTTTCCAGCGCCATAAGATATTCCGAAATGATCGGCCCGATGTTGGCGCTCACCACCGTTGTGCTGAACCGTTCGTACTCTCCCCATACGGGCAGGATCTCGTGCGATGTTGTAACGTAAACATTGCCATTAAACCGCTCCCTGCAGATTTCCTCCGCCCGCCGCTCGTTTTCAGGGTTGACATAGGAATGCAAGAAACAGACAGCGACAGACTTAACGTTCTCACTTGAGAGCTTGTCCAGCGAGGCTTGAACGTTTTCAACATCAAGCGGCGTTTCGATTTCACCGTTGAAAAGAGTCCGTTCGCGAACGGGAAGCCTGAGATATCGTGGCACGAGCGGTTTGTACGGCGGGACGCCGAGGTTGTACATGGACGTGCGGATATTCTTGAAGCCCCGGCGGATCTCGAGCTCGTCCCGAAACCCCATCGTGGTGAGCATCCCCACCTTGGCGCCGCGTCCGGTGAGAAGCGCGTTGGTGGCCAAGGTCGTCCCGTGAATAATGGATTCTAACTTGTCGACGAACTCATTTAGTCTCTTTCCCTCGGACCTTGCGGCCTTCTCGAGAGAATCCATGAGACCTTTGCTCGGATCGTCGGGCGTCGTCGGCGCCTTGAACTGTTTAAGCTGGCCCTTGTTGTCGAGGACCAAGCAATCGGTAAAGGTCCCGCCGACGTCTATCGCCACTCGCGTCATTTTTTACCTCCTTAGTATCTCTATGCCATGATGGAATTCTTGCCTGCCATGGGCTTGCCTTGCTCCTGGCGAGGCCGATCCTCCGACGCCCGCGACTGCGGCAACCCCCCGCTTCGCCCGGCAAAGACCGCCGGCCATTTTGCCTGGATCTCCCGCAGATATGCGGGGTCCGCTTCCGCCACCCGCGGGAATTCGTCGATCCATTCGAACGGACGGCAAGCGTCGATGATCGCCCGCGAGTTATAGGCCATACGCCGGTCCCGCACCAGGGGGTCAATCGGCCCGCTCCAGCCCTTGCGCATGATATCGATATCGGTCGCCGGGTCGGAGCGGGTCGCCACCGCCCACATGACCTCGTCCGTGTTCGCGGGGTCGATGTCTTCGTCCACAACAATGACATATCGATTCAGGTAGGCCCCCGTCTGGCACTGCGAAGCGACATAGCCAGCCTGGCGCGAGTGGCCGCAGTACTCCTGCTTGATGCTCACCACAATGACCATTCTCCCGGCCGCCGATTCTGGCGTCCAGACCCCCCGCACGTTGGGAATGCCCGCCTTAACCAGCGCGTCGTGAATCATCGCGGATTTCAGAACGCTTCGCATATACGAAAAGTCATGCGGCGGCTTTGCCGTGGGCGCGCCCAGCAAGATGGGATCATTGCGGTGATAAACCCTCTCTACCTCCATCACCGGGACGGGGCCCGGGGTCGCAGAATAGTAGCCGGTTGCCTCGCCGAACGGACCTTCCTTAGCTTCGTGACCGGGGCGAATCCACCCGGCAAGTACGATCTCACCATAGGCGGGCATTGGCAATCCGGTAATCTCTTCTCGAATAACGGGTATGGGCTCGCCGAGGATGGCGCCGCC
>JBFJTQ010000152.1:0-6356 GCA_041625275.1 Binatia bacterium
GCGCGCGAAAAGGGAGTGGGGCCAGAGCCTTTGAGCTGAATGTCACGCCTCCGGCCGTTCCGATCAATCACCTCGCCCAGGAGCAGCGCCCGCCCGTCGCCAAGTTGGGGAACGAAGCCCCCGAACTGGTGGCCGGCGTAGGCTTGAGCGAGCGGCACCGACCCCTCGGGGGTCTCAGATTGCCCGCAAAGATCCTCGCGCCTTCCTCGGAATCGAGGGCATCGGCATCGAGCCCCAATTCTTCAGCCAACTCACGGTTGAGCTGGACCAACCTCGGCTGCGCCGCTTGCGCCGCCTTCCAGGGTACGTAAAAGCCTTCAAGCTTGCGCGCATACGTATTGTCGAATGCGAATATCGGCGCGGGTGGATTGTTAGTGACATTATTCATCGCATGTCTTTCTTGCTTAGGTGGGGATTTGTGATTTCCTACCTATTATTGTTTACGATATCGATAGAAATATCTATACCTGTCGCTGGTGAATCCCTTAGGTAACGATCTCTCACTTCATTCGAGAGGGATCTTTCCTTGGATCGAGACTCGCGGCGGCCTTTTGCCGAAACGCCACCTACCTGCCAAAGCGGTGCATCGCGAAATAACGGGCTGCGCACGCTGCCCAGGGCCTGACTGCCCAGGGTCGGACCAGCCCAAGGTTTTGATTAAACGACATAAGATTGAATAAAAAGCACGGCCCAGAGCTTTAACGCGCGTTTTTTTGTGGGCAAACTGGAGCTCTAAGAGACAACCCGATGCCATGCGGCAACTGCCATCTTTTCCCCAATCACGTCGGGCGCATCACGCACCGCCGCCGTTGGTGTCGGCGGCAATCGTCGTTGGTAGTTTGAATTTTGTTGCGAAGGCAAAGAGCGAACTCGGATTCAACCCGAATTCCGTAGCCGCAGATGAGATGTGACGCGAGCGTAGGGTAAGCCTGGAATGGCGAAGACGCCCGGCCGCACTTTCGTTTCCTGCGCCAATACATAAGCTCTACCCAGGGACCGATAAGGGTCCACCTACTGGCCTATTCTCCGTATAGTTTTTTGATGAATCCGCTCTGTTCCAGCTCTTTTAAGTAAGCTACATCGACAAAACTAGCAGGTGAAAGGCTTTTCGCTTTGGCATTCCTTGTGCCGATTTCGTCCAGCACCATTTGAATCCCTTTCTCTGTCGGATACGGAACTTTGGGCATGACCTTCACCGCATAGTGCTGGTAAGTTTCCTCTAACGCATCGGCTTCACTGATCCGCGAATATTTCCCAATGACTTGGAGAGAAAAATTCTTGTCGGTTTTGAAGCGATGCAGTCCTTCGACATACGCACGCAGATACCGGCGGACAATATCCGGGTTCTGACGCACGTAGGACTTTCGCGTGACGACCCCGGCGCCCTGGTAGTCGATGCCGATCGTGCTTAAATCGGCGAGCATTGCAAAACCAAGCTTCGCCGCACGGAGATGGAGCGGCGAGGAGAGTAATCCTCCATCCACGCTCTTGGACGCCATGCCGGCCAACGTTTCTTGCGAGCCTCCCATCTGAATCAAAGCGACTTCCCGATCCGGCTGAATCCCCCACTGCCCGAGAACATATCGCAACAGGAAGTCGTCCGACGTTCCAAACCGCGTGATTCCAATCTTCCTTCCCTTGAGATGCTCCGGCGTTTTGATCTCCGGCTTCACCATCACTTTCTGGCCCGGCTTGTGGTTGGGACCGGCCAGCATCACCAGATCGGCACCCGCCAGGTTAGATTGAATCACGGCCGGAATGGCGATTTCAGCCATGGGAATCTCATTCGCCAGCATCGCTTGGACCACTTTCGAGCTGCCGCCAATGTAAATCAGCTCAACTTCCAGTCCGTGCTTTGCGAAAAGCCGTGCTTCCTGCGTCACCCACAGGACCGCCATGGAACCGACAGTGGTCGGATAGGCGACCTTGAGCTTTGTTGTTTGAGCCGACAGCAATCCAGGCCAAGCCATGAATACAAGCAACAGAAGGATGACTAACTTCGACGACGATTTCATCATTTCGGTCCTCCCTGTGTTTATGTTGGAAGCTTACGCGTCGCTATGAATTCGATGCCGTAGCCCGCTTGGCAAACGGTTTAGCCGCTCTTGTACCGACCAATGCCAAGGCAAGGAGGCAAAAACCCGCCAGATCGGTTTTCCAACCCGGGTAGATTAGGGTTACGGACCCTGCAAGCAGCAGCACGCGCTGCCACCAAAAAATCGTTCCAAAGCAATACCCTGACAAAGCCCCTGCCAGGGCGATGGTTCCGATCAACGCCGTAGTAGCCGCTAATAAGATTTCTCCCGCCGTCCCGTGCATTAATAGCGCCGGCTGATAAACAAAGATGAACGGCACGATGTAGCCTACAAACCCCAGCCGGCTCGATTCCCAGCCGGTTTCCCAATAATCCGCCTTGGCAATCACTGCGGCCGCGTAGGATGCAAGGGCCACCGGCGGGGTGACGAGCGACATACAGCCAAAATAAAGAATGAAAAGGTGCGCCGCCATGGGATACACGCCCATTTTCATGATGGCCGGCGCAACGAACATGGCCAGCACAATGTAGACCAGCAAGGTCGAAGAGCCCATGCCCATGATGATCGAAGCAATGGCGGTGAGGATCAACAAGAGCCACAATTGGCCGCCCGCAGCCTCTATGAGACCGGAGGAAAGCGTCATCCCCAATCCTGTCAGCGACACTGCGCTCATGATGATGCCGATCACACCCGCCGCCGGGCCAAGGTCGCAGAAGGCCAGGGCGCCGTGCTCCAGTGCGCTTTTGATCTTCTTTGGACCGAGGCGAGCCTGCTTGCCGAAGTAGCTAACGGCGACTAATACCAGTGTGGAGTAAAGACCCGCTTTAGCGACGTTGTAACCAAAGTACCCAATCAAAACCATGAGGACGACAAGGGGCACAAGAAAGAACCAACCCTCCTTGAGAGTCGCAAGAAAGGGCGGAATCTCTTCCTTGTCCAGACCCCGAAGCCCCGTTTTCGCGGCCTCGAAATCGAGCATGAAATACAAGGCGACATAATAGAGAAGCGCCGGAAGGAAGGCGCCCACGGCCACCCACCAATAGGGGACCGCCAGAATCTCGGCCATCAAAAACGCCGCGGCGCCCATCACAGGCGGCATGATCTGTCCGCCGTTGGAAGCGGCCGCCTCGACGCCTCCGGCAAACGCAGGCCGATACCCCAGACGCTTCATCATGTTGATCGTGATCGGGCCATCCACGACGACATTGGCGACTGAACTCCCAGATACGGTCCCGAAAACGCTCGAGGCAAACACCGCAACTTTGGCCGGACCGCCACGGTATTTGCCAACCAGAGAAACACCAAGCTTTAAAAAGAATTCTCCGGCCCCCGACACCTGAATGAATTGGCCGAAGATCACGTAGGTCGCCACCACCACGGTAAAGATTTCCAGGGCAAGCCCAAAAAGAGCCCCGTCCGAAGTGTAGAAGTGGCCGATCATGCGCGGATACGAATAGCCCCGAGTAAACAAGAAGCCGGGAAAGTGATTCCCAAAGAGAACGTAGACGAGAAAGAACGCGCCAAGAATTGAAACAGCCGTGCCAACCGTGCGTCGCGCCGCCTCCAATGTGCAGAGAAGTAAGATGCCGCCGAAAATCAGAATAATCGGAGTTGGCCGGCCGTAAAATCGCGTGACCTGCTCCCAATTCATAAAAATATAGAGCGAGCTCACGCTACCGCCGATGGCCAATAGCATGTCGTACCAGGGCACGCGATTGCGGGGTGAATTTCTAGTCGCAGGAACGAGAATGAAAACAAGCAATAAAATTAAACTGTAGACGAGCGCGCGGTGAGCGCCGTACATCTCGAAACCGAGGTAAAAGAAGACATCCCCAACGTAAAGCAGAATGTACAGGGCCGTAAGGATCGCCAAGAGCCGGACGACCCCGTCGAGCAAGCCGAAGAAGCGGCGGGTTCGCCCCGCCGCCATAGCCTCCCCGGACTTGTCTAACAGTTCTCTGGCTTCGTCCACGGGTTTAATTATTTTTTGCGCTTGGCGAGCAGTTCTTGATTCTGTTTCTCCACGTCCGCTGTCCAGATTTTTCTCTCCTTAAAGTAAGCGATGGCCCCCGGGTGGAACGGCGTGATGTGAAGGCGGACAGCGTTCTCAGCGCTCCATTGAGGCAATACAGAATGCGAGCCTTTGTATTCATCGTAATGAGCGTAAATGGTCCGTAATAGAGTGGTCACTACTTCCGACGGGAGCGTTTCGCGTACCGCCATGCCGCAGCCCTGAAAAAGACTCGGCGTGTCCTGGGCGGCAAAGGCTACGCCCTTTTTCCAAATCCCGCCAGTTAGCGCTGGCTCAATCTTGTGCACCTTGTCAGCTACCTCCTTGGGCACAGCCACGGCATAGAGCGGTGTGGTGCGGTTAACCTCAAGGATCGGCGCCACCATCGGCAGATAGATCAGGGCATCCGCCCTGCCCTCGGCCAGTCCTCGCGCGGCTTCGCCGACATTGGGAAAGGTGAGCACCTCGACCTGGCCCGTCAGCCCTGCCGAGGAAAGCAGGGCCGGCACTCCTCTTTCGTACAGGCTCTGTCCCGTTATGCGGCCATAAAAGCGTTTTCCCTTGAGATCGAAAACGGTCTTGATTTGCGGATCATTGGTCATGAGCCCCCAGGGAACGACATGTCCGTCGGCGAAACTAAGCACGGGCTGCGGTCCCATTTTCTGATACCCGGCAAGGCCGTAATAGGCGTCATGCATGTCGGGGTAAGCGCAATGAATTCCAAAGTCCACTTCCTGCCTTGCCATCAACGGCACCCAGCGAGTTGCAGCGCCACTGGGCTCGATGGCAGCTTTCACGGACAAATACTTCTGCAATATGTTGGCAAACGCGCCGCCGACAATATAACTCGTTGTGCCTTCAGCCGCCGTGGCAAAGGAAAGAATCGGCGGGAGTTTGACCGTCGGGGCGGACGCCGCCCATGCCACCGAAACCTTTTTCGTGGTTTGCCCTGGCAGAAGCGCAACAGCGACCGCCACAAATAGAAGTGAACCGATTGCTAACCATCTTTTCATTTCCGTGCTCTCCTTCCCATTTGAGAATTCATCTTCACGTTAGTCTTTTTGCTCGTGGTCGGATAAAAACCGGCCCTCGATTTCCGTAATCGTCGAGCGAGAGGGCGGCAAATCAGGGATGGACGGACTCCAAGAACCAGTCTGTCGGGATTTCCCTTCCGACGCGTGCCTCCCGAGCTCTCGCCAGAACTTCGCTGCCGACCGCCGCAAATTGCAACCCGAGTCCAACATTATTGCAGAAGCAACTGATGGCGTCCGGTTTCTTCCGGCCAGGATGCCGGCCGTTGACAAGCTCGGCAATCGTGGGCAAGTCCCAGACAGGCAAGTCTTCCCGGGTTATCGGATGATGCCAGCCTTCGGCCACATCAGGAATCATTTGCGGATCGACTCCGATGGCAATTTGAAAGGGCTTGGCCTCGCGCCAGTGGATAATGAGAGGGTCGGATCGCCTGTATGCCGCAGCGTCTAGCTCGCAGGGTTTTACACAGGAGACGTGAACTCCCGGCTGCAACAGATCGCCGGGAAACAGCGCCGAAATGGAGTTGGTCGCGCAGGTAACGATATCCGCCCCTTTGATGGCTTCCTCCGCGCTGGCGGCTTCCTGGACCTCCGCCGCGACCGTCGCGCTCATCTCCCGCACGAAACGCCGGCGTGTCTCCGGAGTTGGGCTGTAGACTTTCACCGTCTTTAGTGCTCGTACCCGGCAAAGGGTCACGAGATGAGCGCTTGCCTGCCAGCCGCTGCCCAACAACGCCATGACCGTGGAATCCTGGCGGGCAAGATAGCGCGCCGCAATGGCGCTGGCACCAGCCACGCGCAGCTTTTGGACGTAACCATCGGGAAAGATGGCCAGCGGCTCGCCCGTCTCCGTGCTAAATAGCATCACCAGGCCGACGTATCGGTCGCCTCCGGCCACGGGGATTTTGTCTTTGCGTACACTGCCCGCCTTTTCGTACCACTTGACGACACTCGAATTGAGCCGCAGAGCGGCAATCCCGCGGCCCGGCAGGACGCCGCTCATAGTTTTATACTCGTAATACTGGTTGTTGCGGATTGGGCTGAAGACATCGTAGCGCGGAACCGTCGCCGCCAAACCGTTACCCAGATCCCGGTAAGCCTCTTCGAGCACCTCAAGGCAAGCGCTCACCGGCAAAAGGTTTTCAATGTCCTCGTTGGACAATACAAGCATCGGCAACCTCCGTGGCGTTCAAAGAGACCCTGTGCAAGCTCGAATTAAGCAAGGGGGGCTTTTGGTTCGTGCCATACATATTGCCATCGGCGACCTTTTGCAAGTGA
>JBFJTQ010000153.1:0-6353 GCA_041625275.1 Binatia bacterium
ATATCTTTTTCGTGCAGCTCTCTACGTAAGTTGCCGCCAGGGTAAATAACGTTTACTGGACCCCTTGCCCGCGAATGTTGGCATCGGGTTTCGTGAGGGCGCTGCGTGTGTAATGCCTGGCTGTGAGTTCTTGACGGCAGCCGCTCATTTGGGAATGCCACCTTTTCTTTTTCGCCCGTATTGGAGGAAGCATGGCAAACGAAAGAGTTAGGCTCGCCATCATGGCCCCGAGCTTGAATCTGTGCAATTATCTGTTTGCAGTCGAGCGGGGATTTTTTCTCCGTGAATCACTCGATGTTGAAGTGATGATCCGTCCCGGGCCGCGCAACGCGGAAGCCGTGGCTCGCGGCGATGCTGATTTTGGAGCCGCGAACGAGTGTGTGATACAGACGGCCCTGCAGGGCCCCACGGATTTGAGAATCCTGCTTCAGGTTCTCAAAGACCCAGTGCATCACCTCATCGTAGGGCCTGGGATTCAGAATCTGCGGGATCTTCAAGGGAAGCGGATCGCAACTCCTGTCGCAGGTTCTATCCCTGAAGTACACACCCGTCTCTTTTTGCAGGAACACGGCATCTTCTCCGGTCAGGATGTGTTCCTCGTTCCCCGGGCCCCCGGCGAGAGAATGGCCGATCATGTCCGCGGCCTTGAACAAGGAGTTTACGCCGCGCTGGTGGCCGCCCCTCCGATACTTTTCCTTCTCGAAAACAAGGGTTACCGCGCTCTGACCGAACTTAGCTCTCAATTTCCGGGCACTGCCAGCCTCGGCCTCGTCGCCAGCAGAGCCACGATCGCCGAGAGACGCTCGCTCGTCGAAGCCATGGTACGCGGGTACACTCGGGGCGTCACCGCGTTGAAGGAGGACCGGGAAGCGGCGATAGATTTTATCGCCCGGCGCTTCACGTTGGAGGTGCCCGTGGCTGTCCGCTGTTACGACGTGTTGAAGGACCTCTGGGGCGCAGGCCTGTCCCCGGAACTCGTGCGCTCGGAGATCGCCTTCCATGCCCGGATTCTCGGTTGCAGTCCGATCGAGCTCGAGAGCGTGGTAGACGGTCAGTTCGCCGCCATCCGCTAAAGACCGCGAACGAAACTCCCACGGTTGCTTTTGGGGAATGGGAAAACTAGCACTGCACAAGAGGGGAAAATTATTTTCGTCGGTGCTCGAAACGGCCGCGCTCTATTGAGAAAAGCGTGAGAAGAGCAAAAGGTAGAGGAAGCCCGCACGCGCAGTTGTCCCCTCGCCTCGACTGAAAGCGCTCCGCTCTCTATGGCAGAGCGAGCACGACGCCCATATCCTTCTTGGGCTGCCAGCAGTCCAGCATCTTGCAGACGTGCCACGCGGTAGCTGGCTGCTGCGCTATGACGGGTTTGCCGAAGTCTTTTTCGAGCTGCAGGACTGCCGGCAGAGTGAGCCAGGCGCCACCACCGATGTAAAGCGCATCCGCATCCGGGTACGACTCCAGCGCAGTCCGGCCCAACTCGTACGACAGGTTGACGCTCGCGTCTGTGGTGAGCTTGTTGAACTGAGTCGGCTGGAGAGACCGGGATGTCGTCCCAGCCACCGTCACGCCGATTGCGGCGAAGAACTCGGCCAGATTATCGTTCATGGCCTGGGTCCATTTGTTGATGACCGCAATCCTCTTCACGCCCAATACCTTGGCCGCCTCCAAGCAACACAGGAGCCCCGATGTCGCTGGCAGCTTGGTGTAGCTTTCGATGTGGTCTAACAGGCGCCGCAGCCCCTCGGGCCGCAGTATCGCCGCCAGCGGCCCTCCCCCCTGGACGATAATGTTCACGTGGCGCTCCACCAGCAGATCGCACAGCTCCTCGATGGGGGCATAGACGCGATCGACTTCCTTCGCGCTGAACTCGGTGAGCCCCACCGGTATGCCGACAATGAGTATGCGGTCGGGCACCATGTGGTAAAACTCGTAAGGTCCGTAATCGAGGATCCGCTGCGGATAGAGGTAGCCCACTTTTCGAATCGGAACGTAACCTTCGCCGAGGATCATGTGCACACCTCTCGTTTCGTGATTGCGATGCGGCGCATAACGCGCTGGTCGCGGCGTGTCATGTGTTGTTAGAGAACGCCGCCAGAGCGCCTCGCGCAGCGCGTAACATACTACGGCACTGGCAGCGAAGCAAACCGCTTCGAGAGCGGTGCGAGGCGATGCAAGGCTTCTGAGTGCCCGGCTAATCGGGCGAGACAGACGAGAACGCCGCAATTGAGTCTTCGACTCTCTGAGTCAGGAGACTAGATTGCTGGCGTCAAAACAATGGATAGATGAACGGCGCAATGGCGCTACTCTGGGTCAGGAGCATTAACATTCCGAGCAACAACAACACGACCATCATGGGGATCATCCACCACAGGCGCCGAACCCAGAGGAAACTAAAAATTTCTCCCATGATCGAAAACTTCGTCAAGATGGGGCTAAGGATTCTTTGCAATATCATAGGACTTTCTTTTCCAGCAGAAATTGATGAATGGCTTCCCCGACCACGCGATTGCCCTCCTCGGTCCAGTGGTTGTCGTTGGGATAATAGAGTTTCTGCCGAGCTGCGGCCCGCTTCTGGAGCGCCGGCGTCAAGTCGAAGCACAGAAGCCTGCCTTCTTGGCAGAAACGCACCATATTGTTTCTTAGTTGGTCGACCCGATCATCGAAGCCCTCCAGCGATTTCTCTTCTTCTCTGATCCGCTGCCAATATACTTCTTCAAGCGACGGGAAGTAAAGTAATACGAAGGTTGCATTGATTTTTTGGCATTCCTGGAGAGCGTCCTCGATCTCCCGCTTAGTAAACGGCCAAGCTTCCTCGAGCCGCCGAGCGTCGTTGATAAACTTCTCTGTCAATGCCTCCGAGCTAAACTGTAGACCCAAGTCCGCCAGTTCGATGTCGGACACTGTCTGCCTGGCACTTCGGCGAACGCTCCTGAAAAGATTGAAGGTCACGGAGTTTAATCGGAGGAACTTTCTAGTCGAAAATCGGTTGAAATGACCGTCACGTTTTTCAAAGCGCTTGCTGTTGCCGAGATCGTTGTTGTAAAGGCCGTAAAAAGCAATCTGCGGCTTGAGCGGGATGCCATATTTTTCCAGGGTGCGTGTGTACTGCTGCGGTCCCCAGCCGGGAACACCGAGATTAATGATCTCCCTCTGAGCCATGCGGGCAAGCGCCGCGATCCAGGTTGCCTCATGGTCGACGCCGAGTCCGAAGGTGAACGAGTCGCCGACGGCAACACCCCAGGGCGGGCCTCCAAGGGTTCCGCCGCGGAAACCGGCCCGCGGGTAATTGAGGTTGGTTTTCATCCGGAATTTGTAGTCTGGGTGCTCGACCATAACATCCGTCCCTGGACGCATGACATACCAGAGCAAGGGATCGGGTAAATAATGATCCAGAGAACGCGCGCGCAGCTCCATTTGCAAAAGCAAATGGCGCGCTGGTTGCGGCAGCAAGGAATTCGGTACGAGCCGCACTCCTAGCTCCAGGGTGATCAATGCGACCGCGACCCCCAATATGCCTAGGGCAGTTTTTTCCAAGATGTTCCGTATCATGTCTTGGAAACCAAGGCGTTGCCGAGAACAAGAAAGTCCAGACCGCTCGTACTGAAGGTATGAAGGGCGTTGGCTGGCGTCGTGACAATGGGTTCGCCTCGCAGATTAAACGAAGTATTCATCAAGACCGGAATGCCGGTGGCGTCGCCGAAGGCTTCGATGAGCTGGTGGTAGAGCGGCGACGTATCGCGGCGTACGGTTTGGATACGCGCGCTTCCGTCCACATGGGTGATGGCCGGCAGTGCCTCTTTATATTTCTCTCGCACGGGGACGACATAAAGCATAAACCGATTGGGATAATGATTCTCAGGCTGGGCGAGGTCAAAAAATTTTTCCGCCGCCGATTCCAGCACCGATGGGGCGAACGGGCGAAAGGGCTCGCGAAATTTTATCTTGACGTTGACCGTATCTTTCATCTCGGGGCGGCGCGGGTCGGCCAAAATGCTGCGGCTGCCCAGCGCCCGGGGACCCCACTCGAATGGCCCCTGAAACCATCCCGCCACCTTGCCTTGCCCCAGCAGATCGACTACCCGGCCGACGAGCCGGTCGGGAGCTTCGAAAATTTCGTGGGGAATCTGTCGCTCACTTAGAAAATCCGCAATGACTGCTTCCCCGAATTCTTCCCCCCAATAAGCGTGCTCCATGACGAAACGCCGAGGCTGGTTGAGCAACGAGTGATAGGCATAGAGCGCCGCGCCCACGGCACCCCCGCTATCTCCCGCCGCCGGCTGAATGTAAATCTCCTCGAAGGGTGTTTCCTTGATGAGCCTGCCGTTGGCAACGCTGTTCAATGCCACGCCGCCAGCCATGCATAGGCGGGACAGCCCTGTTTCCTTATGCAGGTGATTGGCGATTTTCAGCATCACCTCCTCGGTTACTTTCTGTATGCTCGCCGCCACGTCGGCATAGTACTCGTTTTGCCGCGCCAGCTCACCGAAGTCGGCTCCGGGTTTGTCATAATAACTCGGGTAGCCGCTGGTGCGCGTGAAAAATGGCTGTTCCGGGCGCCGCGGCGCGCCGAAGAGATTTTCAAACTTGCCGTTGAACGCATGGGTCGGAGAAAAGTGGTAGCTGAAGTAGTCCATGTTCAGCCAAAAACTGCCGTCGTCTCCCAGTCGGATGAGTTGCTGAACTTTATCGACATAGCGCGGCGTGCCGTAGGGCGCCATGCCCATGACTTTGTACTCCCCCTCATTCACTTCAAAGCCGAGAAAGGCGGTAAAGACGCTGTACAAAAGGCCCAAAGAATGGGGAAAACGAATTTCGTTCGCGATGCGTATATCATTGCCTTTGCCGAGACCCATGGTCGCCGTGGCCCATTCGCCGACTCCATCGACGGTCAAAATGGCCGCTTCTTCGAATGGCGAGCACAGAAATGCGCTGGCGGCGTGAGACAGATGGTGCTCGGAAAAAAGGATCTTCTGCTCCTCGATTCCCAGTTTGTGCTTGATCAACCCTTTGACCCAGAGCTTCTCCGTGAGCCAGTTCTTCATGGCCTCGCGGAACAGGGCCGTGGACTTGGGAAAGGTCTGCATGGAGGTGAAAAGAATCCGTTCAAACTTGATGAAAGGCTTTTCATAAAAGACGACGTAATCCAGCTCCGCCGCGCTGATGCCCGCGCGCCGCAAGCAAAACTCGATGGCCATCTGGGGGAAATTGCTGTCATGCTTCTTGCGCGTAAAGCGTTCTTCTTCGGCCGCGGCCACGAGAACTCCGTCCTGCAGCAATGCCGCGGCGGCATCGTGATAGAAGCACGAAATACCGAGGATACGCACTAGAATTGTCTCCTGGCTGCGGCAAGTTTGTCTTCCGCTGACGGGGTGACGGAAGACCAGGTAATTCGTTTGGGGCTAATAAGGCACAATGGATCCGAAAAAACACGCAAGCAGAGCCCGGTGGGTCCTAACACGAGATAGTAAAAGACGGTTAAAACCACCCGGGAATTAAACTCGCCGATGGCTAAGGCGATTCGTACCCAGCGGTTCCACAGCTCCCTGAGCATCATGAACCGCCTTGTGTCTGCGAAGAATTTCCTGCGCGAGCAACTCTAACTGATGGTTTCCCAAACATCGCCACGGCTAATGTAACGTAAAGCAGCGGCTTTATCCAGTAGCAACGCAGAGGCGTGATGTATCAGTCTGTGTGTAAATTTTGGTGGGGGGAAGGGAGTGGAGAGAAAACGTGACTTTCAGAATACTAGGGGTCACGTCTGTTGATTCTTAAATTTGGCTTCGAAAATTCGCGATGTTTTTAGGTGCCGCGCACTGGGCCCGTTTCTTAATTGTCGGATCGCATTCCCGACCGCACTGTAATGCAATCCTAACCGTTCGCCGATCTCGCGTAGCCCCATCAAACAATACCGGCGCAACAAATAGCTCGCCACATACCGCGGCTCGGTGTAACGGTGTTCTCTGCCTCGGAGCCAATCACTATTTGCCCCCTTACCTGATTCCATGGCGTCTTGGCTCCCGCCTTCATTCCTTTGATGACGAATGCTCTATATCCGCGCGGTCCTCCCCTACCAAACTGATCCAACACTTCTTCCACCATAAGCCATCTCGGCGCCGCCGCTTCGCCCACGTAAGCCTTCACACTGCTCCATCGATACTTGAAAGGATCTTGAGACGGCTTAACCCGCCACGGATTGAGATGGATGTACCGGCTGAGCTCCAGTAGATACGAATCCTTGACCACCAAGATGGCCTTGTGTCGCCCCTGAAGAAGATGCCCGACACGGCGGTGGCGACGGTTGAAGGCCTGGGTGTACACGCCGTTCAAATAGCGCATGGCCCGATTAAGTCCGC
>JBFJTQ010000154.1:0-6348 GCA_041625275.1 Binatia bacterium
ACATGGTCGAGAACATGATGGCATGGAAGAAAAGGCGCTCCGACAGAAAACCCGATACCGGGTTGGGCATCGCCTGCACCGTCCATGTCAGCGGCAAACGCCACTTTGGCGACTACGATGGCAGCTCGGCTACCATTAAAATCAATGAGGACGGCAAAGCGCTGATCATCAGCGGCGAAGGTGAATGCGGCCAGGGCGCGGGCACGGCGCTGTGCCAGATCGCCGCCGAGGAGTTGGGCATTCCCCTGGAGGACGTGGAGTTCTCCCAGGCGGACACCGATCTCACGACCTTTTGTCTCGGAGCCTTTGGCAGCCGTTTGACTTATGTTGCCGGCAATGCGGTCAAAGACGCCGCGCAAAAAGCCAAACAGCAGCTCTATGAAACGGCCGCGGAAATGCTCGAAGCCAACCCCGAAGATCTCATGTCAAAAGACGGCAAAATCTTCGTCCGCGGCGCAGGGGACAAGGCTGTCGCGGTCGGGGACGTGGCGCGGGCGCGGTTGTTTCGGCGCAACGGCTCTCCCGTGGTCGCTGCGGGCAGCTTCGACGCCGACTCTGTGCTGCAAGATCCGACACGCTACGGCAACGAATCCGGCGCTTACAATTTCGGTTGTCAGGCGGCGGCCGTCGAGGTGGACAGGGAAACGGGACAAGTCAAGGTGCTCAAGTATGTCGCCGCCTCCGACTGCGGCACGGTCATTAATCCCGTTGCGGCCGAGGGACAGGTTGAAGGCTCGCTGGCCCAAGGCCTGGGATACGCGCTCATCGAGGGGCTCAAAATGGAAGACGGCCGGCCCCTCAACCCGAACTTTTCCGACTATCGAATCGCCTCCATGCGGGACATGCCCGTGCTTGAGCATGCGTTTGCCGAGTCCTATGAACCCACCGGACCTTTTGGCGCCAAAGGCCTGGGAGAGCTGGGCATGGACCCGACGGCAGCGGTCATCAGCAACGCGATTTTCGACGCCGTCGGTGTGCGCATAAAAACCCTTCCCATCACCCCTGAAAAGGTACTGCGGGCCCTGAGGGAGAAGGAAAACGAGGCGAAGGCCAAGTCATGATCAAGTTTGAGTATCTGGAACCAACTTCGCTGCAAGAGACTTTTGGCCTCTTGGAAAAGCACGGGGACGACGCGCGCGTCATCGCCGGCGGGACGTCGCTCCTCATCATGATGCGCCAGCGGCTGTTGATGCCGAAGGTCGTGATCAGCTTGGCTAGAATTCCGCATTTTGACCGTATTACGTATGACGCTGCTGACGGTTTGCGAATTGGCGCCGGCGCGCGCCACCGCGATATCGAATTATCCGCGATTGTGAAGGAGCACTATCCCATTCTCCACGAGACTTTTCACAAAGTCGCCCAGCCGCGAATTCGTAATATGGGGACGCTCGGCGGCAATCTCAGCGCTGGCGACCCATTGACCGACCCCGGGGCAAGCCTGATCGCGCTGGATGCGGAGGTGACTCTATCGAGCAGCGGCGGGCAGCGCACTTTGCCTTTGGAGGAGTTTTTCATCGATTACTATGAAACCGCGCTGAAGCCGGGAGAGATCTTGACGGAAATCCATGTGCCGCCCGCACAAAGACCTGGATGGGCGCACATCAAATTTACCCCGAGAAGCGTCGAAGACTTCGCCACGGTCGGCGTCGCCATCACGCTCCAGGCTGTCAACGGTACCTGCAAGGACGTGCGCCTGGCGTTGAATTCGGTCGCCTCTACAATCGTGCGCGCAAAGCGCGCAGAAGCGGTTCTTCGCGGCAGGCCGGCCACCGATGCCACGCTCCGGGAAATGGGCGAAATCGCGTCCACCGAGGTCGATCCCACGGACGACAACCGCGGCTCTTCGGACTACAAGCGCGAAATGGTGAAGGTCCTGGTGCGGCGGGCGGCGCAAGAAGCTTTGCAACGCACTACTTGAGGCGCCAAGGAGCGAGGAGGACTTAAGAGGGACTATGAAACAGACGATACGAGTTACGATTAATGGACGCTTGTACGAGGAGGATGTCGAACCGCGCCAATTGTTGGCTCACTTTCTGCGCGACGCCATCGGCCTTACCGGAACCCATGTGGGATGTGTCGTCGGAGAGTGCGGAGCCTGTTCGATTCTTCTCGATGGAAAAGTGGTCAAGTCCTGCCTGCACCTAGCGGTACAGGCGGATGGCCGGGAAGTTACGACGATCGAGGGCTTGGCCAAAGACGGCGAGTTGAGCCCGATCCAGGAAGCCTTCGTAAAAAACTACGCACTGCAGTGCGGCTACTGCACACCCGGCATGATCATGACCAGTCATGCGCTGCTGCGCGACAATCCCAACCCGAGCGAAGAGGAGATTCGCAAGGCGCTGGCCGGAAATCTGTGCATGTGCACGGGATACGTGCAGATCGTCGAGGCCGTCAAGGAAGCAGCAAGAGGATCCAAGAATGGATAATTTCATAGGCAAACGCACGCGCAGCAAGGAAGGCCCCAGGCATGTCACGGGCCGCGGTCTGTACACGGACGACTTCCGGCTTCCCGGGATGCTACACGCCATGATTCTCAGAAGCCCGCACGCCCATGCCCGCATCGTATCGGTAGATCCCGGCGAAGCTCTCAAAAACCCCAACGTCGTGGCGGTGGTAACCCCGCAAGACATCAAGCAAACCACAAAACCTTTCAAACCCGGCCGATATGCCGCCGGCCTCAAACGCTCCATCGATGAGTATGCGGGAGCGACAGAAAAGGTTCGCTATGTCGGTGAACCTTTCGGCGCCGTTGCGGCCCGGGACCGGGGCACGGCGGAAGATGCGCTGGAGCAAATCCAGGTAGAATACGAACCTCTTCGTCCGGTCGTCGATGTGCGCGAGGCCATGAAACCATCCTCGGCCGTGCTGTTCGATGAACTGGGTACGAACCTTGCTTGGAACGGCTCCTTGAGTTATGGCGATGTCGAGGGCGCATTCAAATCCGCCGACCGCGTTGTCAAAGAGAACCTGAAAATCCATCGCTACAGCTCAACGCCGCTTGAGCCCTTCATCGTCATCGCGTCTTATGACGCCGCCAGCAAACGCCTGACCGTATGGGTCACCGCACAGGTTCCGGAGGTCATTTACGACGGCCTGCGCGAGGCCTTGGGTTTGCAGGATATTCGCGTCATTATTCCCGACGTGGGGGGCGGTTTCGGCCAGAAGATCCACCTGATTCGGAAATACGTCGTGCTGGTTTCCCTGCTCTCAATGAAGAGCGGTAGGCCGGTGAAATGGGTCGAGGACCGTAGCGAGCACATGATGGCCGGGGGGCACGCCTGCGCGCAGGAATTCGAGGCCGAAATGGCCGTGAAGAACGACGGCACGGTGATCGGCCTGCGCTTCAAAGAGTACGACGACGTCGGTGGTTCCATCAGCACCTTGACGATCCACTTCACCAACAAGCTCAACAATCTCTCGAACACCTACCGCGTGCGCAATATCGCTCTCGAGGGATTTGCCGTGGTCACCAACAAGTGTCCCGTCATTCCCAACCGCGGCATCGGTAAACCCGGGATGTGCTACGTCTGGGAGAGGATGATGGACCGGGTCGCTCAAGAATTAAACTTAACTCCCATCGAAGTCCGAAGAAAAAACCTGATTCAGCCGGATGAAATGCCTTACGCGACCCCGAGCGGGAATGTTTACGACAGCGGCGATTATCCCGGACTGCTCCAGGGCCTGTTGGAAAAAATTGAGTACGACAAGCTTCGAGAAGAACAGAGGCGCGAGCGCGAAAAAGGCCGTCTCATCGGCATCGGCGTCGTCATCGCGGTCGAGCCCGGCGGACGCAACGCCGCGCGCGACATGGCCATCTTTCCGGAAATGAAGGAGCCACCCGGCTCCGGCGGTGTCAATGGCGCCAAGATCAAACTGGAGAAAAACGGCACCCTCTCGCTCCACTTGGGCTCGCCCAACTGCGGCCAGGCCCATGAGACAACCACGGCCCAAGTCGCAGCTGACTTGCTCGGCACGACCCCCGATAAAATCAGCACCAGCATCCCGTTTGACAGCGACCTGTCACCCTGGGGCGTCGCGGCCGCCAACAGCGGCAACAATTTTCACCTTTACGATATCGGCGCCATACACGGGGCCGCGACCAGGCTGCGCGAGAAGGTGCTGAAGCTCGCCGCCCACAATCTACAAGTCGACCCCTCTGAACTGACCATCGAGGACGGCGTCGTCAAAGTGCCCGGCTCGGCAACGAAGCAAATCACGTTTGCCGAACTCGGTCGCATTGCCTACAACAACCAGCATCTCATTCCCGACGACCTCGAAGCGGGGCTGGAGGCGACTTATTATTATACGTTTCCTCACGCCAAACCGAACCTGGTCCCCGGCGCCGAACGGCTCGTGCGTGCCCAATTCACCTTTTCTGCCGGCGCCCATGCCGCCATCGTCGAAGTCGACAAAAATACCGGCGCCGTTCATGTTCTGCGCTACCTGATCGTCGGCGACAATGGAACCGTCATCAATCCTGACGTCGTCAATGGGCAGGTCTTTGGGTCCGCCGCTCATGGCATCGCCGTCGCTCTCGGCGAAGGTTTTATCTATAGCCCTGAGGGCCAGCCGTTGACAGTTACCTATCTCGATTACGGCAAATGTTCGGCGGCAGAAACACCAAGGGTGGAAGTCATGCATCGTCCTTCCCCTTCTCCCTGGACGGCGCTTGGGCAAAAAGCCGCCGGCGAAGGAGCCGCCATTCCGTCTCCGGCGGCCCTCGCAAGCGCGGTGGAAGATGCCTTGACGCCTTTCGGTGTCAAGGTTTGCGACCTGCCTCTGACCCCCGAAGCGGTTTGGCGCCTCGCGAACCACAATCCTGAATCCGAACGGAGGTCCTACTAGTCATGATCCCCGCTGCTTTCGAGTACTATGCGCCGCGTTCGCTCGACGAAGCCGTCACGTTTCTCGCCGCTCACAGAGACGATGTAAAGATTCTTTCCGGCGGCCAGAGCCTCATGCCGCTTCTCAAGATGCGCTTGAGCAAGCCGGCTCACATCGTGGACATTGGTCGTATTCCTGATCTCGACACGATCACGGAGGAAGACGGTCATCTAATCCTGGGAGGTTTGATCACCTATGCCCAGATCGAAAACTCGGACTTGTTGCAAAAGTATTGTCCGCTTCTGCCGCAAACGGCAACTAACGTCGCCGACGTTCAGGTTCGCAACCGCGGCACGATCGGCGGCAGCATCGCGCACGCGGATCCCGCCGGAGACATGCCCGCGACCATCATGGCTCTCGATGCCGAGATCAAGGCGGTGGGTCCTAACGGCGAGCGGTGGGTCAAGGCCGAGGACTTCTTTCTCGGCCTGCTGATGAGCGTGCTGGAGCCGGATGAGATCGTCACCGCGGTCAAGGTCCCGATCACAGGTAATGACAAGACCGGATATCTGAAGGCTGCGCCGCGCTCTTCCGGGTTTGCCGTGGTCGGTGTGGCGGTGCGTCTCGCGCTGGACCCCTCGAACACCTGCCAGCGCGCCGCCATCGGCATCACCGGGATAACCGACAAGGCCTTTCGGGCCCAACATGCCGAGCGTCTGCTTACGGGCAAGAAACTGGATGCGAAGCTCATCGACCAGGCCGCCGCAGAATCAACCCGCAATATCGATGTCATTGAAGACATCAACGGGTCGACGGAGTACCGCACCCATCTGACCCACGTTTATGTCGCTCGGGCCATTCAGGCGGCCCTGCAAAGCTAGGCCCGTTTTCTTAAACTCAGAGGAGACTTCTAACACTGTGTCAGTCGGGAGGGGAGTTCGGAAGAGCGAGGCACAGGAACGAACAGTTTCAATGGGTCTTTGGTGCGTGGCTGTACGTCTGCCCTTCTCCTCTGGCGTTCTGGCCAGCAACCCAATCTGCTAGCTACTATAAGGCAGAGGCTCATTGCCTCGCTCTGAAGAGTTCTCCTCCAGCTTGCTCCTGAACGTGAGAAATTCGCCTTAGGCCAGGTCTCCCGCCTTCGCAACCAGGAGGTCCTTTTGCCGTGCAACGGGACGCGCGCTCAAACGACCTTTTTTCTCAGATAAGCGCTAACGTAATCAACAACGGTGACAAGGATATAAATAGCTATCATTAAAGTTAATAGTTGATTTTCCAAAAACAAGCTGATGGCTATATGGATACGCTGGCCCAACCCTCCCGCACCCACGAGGCCTAAAACGGCGGCCACGCGAATGTTGACCTCCCAACGATATAGCGTGTACGAAATGAACTGCGGTAAGACTTCCGGCATAATGCCGTAGAACAAAATCTGCAGCCGGTTTGCTCCCGTCGCCTGGAGGGATTCGATCGGCTGAGTGTTGACGTCTTCCAGGACCTCGCCGAAAAGCTTTCCCAGCACTC
>JBFJTQ010000155.1:0-6324 GCA_041625275.1 Binatia bacterium
ACTATCTGACGCAAATTCTCCATGAGCTTGAAAGCCGGGGCCCGTCCGGGGAAACCAACGTCGGCGCGATTCTCGAACAAATTGCCGCACAGGTCAGGCGGCGGGGTCTAGTCGTACTCGTCTCCGACCTGCTCGATGAGCCCGCGCAGGTTCTAAAAGGGCTGCGGCTATTCCGATTCAAGGGCAACGATGTCATCGTGTTTCACCTGTTAGATCCGGCCGAACTGAACCTTCCCTTCGATGGCAATATCCTGTTCGAAGATATGGAGGCGGCCAATCTCAAGGTCACGGCCGACCCGCGCGCGATTCGTCAAACCTACCGGCGCGTTGTCGAGGAATTTGTTAGCCAGATGCGCAAGCAGTGCCAGGACGATTGCATCGATTACCAGCTCATCTCGACCTCCACCCCTCTGGATCAAGCTCTGGCCAGTTACTTAAGCTGGAGGGAGTAAGCGTCCCAGGTCGGTTTTCTTTCTCCACCCCATCTATCTCTATGGCTTGATCGCGGCGTGTTTGCCGCTCGTGATCCATCTGCTCAGTCGGCGCAGGCTGAAGCGGGTCCGCTTTCCTGCGGTCCGGTTTATCCTGCTGTCGCAAAAGCGCATTTCACGCAGCTACCGGCTGCGGCATTGGCTTCTGCTCATGTTGCGCACGCTGGCGGTGATTTGCTTGGCCTTGCTGCTCGCCAATCCCGTCTTTCAAACTGGCGCGGGCCTGCTCGCGGGCGGCGGCCCGGTTTCGTTGGTCGTGATACTGGACAACTCGCTGAGCATGACCTGGAGCGGCGACGGCAACGGTTTCAAACAGGCCAAGGAAGCCGCGCGCTTGCTGATCGCCTCGCTCAACGATGGTGACCGCGCGGCGCTCATCCCAACGAACGCTTCGGCAAAAGAGCTTGCGCGCCTCAAAGGCGAAAAGGAAGTCTTGCTGAAAGAGCTGGAGCGCCTTGAGATCGCCGGAGGAACGGCCGACTTTTCTTTAGCTCTCGGCAAGGCTTACGAAATGTTGAAGGCGCCGGCGGGACAGAAGGGAATCCGGCTGATCACGGATTTAGCCTTGACCGGCTGGGACCAATTTTCAATCTCGTCGTTGAAGCAGGTCGATCCGTCGATCCCGATAAAGACCATCCGTATCGGCAGCAAGGAGCGATCGCTGAACGCCACCATCAAAGGCATCCGCGCGGTTGGCCTGGGAGTCGGTGTCGATCTTCCCGTCTATCTCGAAACGACAATCGCGAATTTCAGCAACCGAGAAATCAGAGATCTCCTCGTCCAGCTGAGCATCGACGGGCAGAACAAAGAACAAAAACTGACTACCATTGCCGCCGACGGCGAAACGACGGTGAGCTTTCAAACACGACTGAATCGTCCGGGATCTCACGTCGGCCAATTCACACTTAAGAAAGAAGGGCTCGCCGGTAATCTTACGTCTCACTTTGCCCTTCAGGCTCAGGACAAGCTAAGAATCCTCGTCGTCGACGGCGATCCCCAAACATCATTGGTGCAAAGCGAAACGTTTTTTCTTACCCGCGCCCTCAACCCCTCCGGCGAGCCGGATGCATCCCTTTACCTTCCAACCGTCATCATTCCCGAAGGATTGAATGCAGCTTCGCTGGACGCCTACCAAGTGGTCATTTTGTGCAACGTCTCCTCGCTTGCCGATGGATTCATCGCCAAGTTGCAGGCCTATCTCCGTCAAGGGGGCGGCCTCCTGATTTTTGCCGGCGACCGGTTACAACTGGAGAATTACAATCTCAAGCTCGCCCAATCTTCGCCGGCGACCCTGCCCGCACAAATTCGAGAGATTAAATTAGGGCCCGAGGCGCGCAGCGAAAAGATCGACAAAATCGATCTTGCTCATCCGGCCCTGCAGAGCCTCAAAGACGCATCCTTAGAAGAGTCCCTCAAAACGGCGCGTGTGTGGAGCTACGCCCGTACTCCTGCCGCGGCAAAATCGGCACTCATCACTTTAGCCAGCGGCGAGCCTCTGCTCCTGGAGCAAAAGGTGGGATCGGGCCGCGTGCTTTTCATCACCACCGCGGCGGATCGGGACTGGAGCGACTTACCGCTCAAGACCGCCTACCTGCCGTTGATCCAGGGGTTAACGAACTACCTTGCCGGAGGCAGGAGAGGGACGATGGACAGTGGCATCACTATCGGGAGCCCGAAGGAGATCCACGTACCGCCGAGCTTCGTTGGCAAGAGCCTCAAAGTCATCAAACCCGACAAGCAGCAAGTCAATGTGACCGTGACCGCTGCAAGGGAACGGGCCTTGGCTTCGTTTGATGAAAACGATCGCGCCGGGATTTATCGCTTGTCGTGGCCAGCCGGCGGCGACGGGGAGGCGGACGTTCCCCAAAATTACGCCGTCAACCCGCCGTTTCTCGAATCGCGTCTGGACGAAATCAGCGAGCGCGAGTTGCAGGCCAAGCTGAAGCCGATTCCCGTCGAGGTGATTCCGCTCGAAGCCCTGCAACAGGGAGGCAAACGCACCGATCTCGCCCTTCCGTTGGTGGGCTTGCTCATATTGACTTTGCTGTTGGAGGGCTGGGTCGCGCAAAGAATTTGAAAATCGTGTTCAATGCGTGTGCCGCAGGGGCATTTATGAAAAGGCGAGATTTCATCCGCGTCCTCTCCCAGGGTTTATTAGGGGCAGGCCTCATGACCGGTAACGCCGTTGCCAATCACCCACAGGGAAAAACACGCATCCAGTTGGTTTTTGCTCAGATCAAGTACCGCGGCGGCGATTGGAATCCCCATCCGTTGGCCGTCATGCCGCTCATGGAAGAACTCATGTTGCGAACCAGTGTGGAAGGGGCGACCGCCCGGCATGAGGTGACCCTCACGGACCGAGACCTGTTCAATTATCCGTTCCTGTACCTGACCGGAAAATACGAATTCGAGCCCTTCGCCCAGGAAGAAATTGAAACCTTGCGGCGCTTTCTCTCGTTCGGCGGCTTTTTGCTCATCGACGATGCTCTCGGCCAACAGGGGTACGGCTTCGACAGGTCATTGAGAAGGGAGATGCAGAGAATCTTTCCTGGCAATGAATTCAGAAGGCTGCCTTCGGCTCACGCCGCGCTAAGAAGCTACTATCTACTGCGGCGCATCGGGGGGGTAAGAATTGTCAACTCCTACCTCGAAGGCATCACGGTTGGCAGTTCCACGCCCGTCATATACTGTCACAACGACCTGGGTGGCGCCTGGGAGAGAGATCAGCTCGGCAAATGGACCAATGCCTGCGTTCCTGGCGGGGAGGAACAGCGGCGAGATGCTTTCCACCTGGGTATTAATTTGATCCTCTATGCCATGACCGAGAACTACAAGGACGATCTGATTCACGTTCCGTTCATTCGCAAGCGGCTGACTCGGTAACCCATGAAAGATCTCTATCTGATAGGCAGTCTGCCCTGGTGGCTCATTGCGTTGGCCGCCGTGGCAAGCGTGCTGCTTCTCGCCCAGCAGTTCGTGAGCCTGAGGCCGCGGCTCGGCTTGGCGCGGACTTCCTTTTTGGTTTTCCTGCGTGCCTGCGTGTATGGTCTGCTGCTGTTTTTCCTTCTCAGTCCGGCGTTTGTCGAGCAGCGCACCACAAAACTGAGGCGGCCCCTCACCATCTTGCTCGACAGCTCTCAGAGCATGGCTTTCCCTGCGAGCCCAAAGGAAAACCAGAATGGCAAACCGGGGGTGAGCCGGCTCGATCTGGTTAAACAAAAACTCACGGATGGACCAACTCCGTTAATGCAGCAGTTGGCGCGAGACTATGACCTCAAGATTTACCGCTTTGGCACCGGTCTCGAACCCATCTCGCTTCCAGGAATCGGGCAACTCCAGCCGCAGGATCAAGGAACCAGGCTCTTGGAAGTCCTCCAGGCAGCCGCCAAAGACGCCGATTCACAGTCCGGAATTATTCTTTTCAGCGACGGAATCGCCAACGGCGAGCTCACAGCGGTGGATGGCACAGGACCCCTGCCGGTTCCCGTCTTCACCGTCGGCGTCGGGAATACGGATGGCTTTGTCGATGTGCGCGTCGCTGACGTACGCGCCCCGCAATTCGCCTTTCGCGGGCGTGAGTTCAAGCTGGACTTGACGGTTCGGGCCACCGGACTCAAAGGCAAGACGGTGCCCCTCTACTTCAACCGCGGCAAGAGCCTGATTACCAGCCGCTCCATCAAAATCGACGCCGACCCCTTTGAGGAAAAAATCACACTCGGCTTTACGCCCAAGGATATCGGCGCCCACGGCTTTTCGTTGACTGTACCGCTGCAGCCCGGGGAACAGATTACCCAGAACAACCACAAAGACTTCAAAGTCGACGTGCAGAGAGACAAAATTCGTGTTCTTACCCTCTCTGGTTCCCCGTCATGGAACTATCGTTTTCTGCGTATGGCGCTGAAGCATGACCCCCTCATCGATCTCGTTTCCTTTGTCTTTCTGCGTACACCCACCGACAGCGTCGACGTTCCGGACAGCCAATTGAGCTTGATCCCCTTTCCCATCGACGACATCTTTCTCGAGGAACTCAAGAACTTCGACGTCGTTGTTTTCGATGATTTTTCCCACCGCGCATACTTCAATCCCCTTTACCTCGAGAGAGTCCGAGAATTTGTCCGTGATGGCGGGGGCCTTGCCATGTTCGGGGGCGTTCGCTCCTTTGATAGCGGCGGGTACGCCGAGAGTGCGTTGCAAGAGGTATTGCCTGTCGAGCTTGACGGCAAAGGCAATTATCAAGCGCAGAGTGTCGTACGTACGGCGCTGACCTCCGCAGGCAAAGCTCATCCGATCACGCGCCTGTTCCCCGATCCGCGTGCCAATGAAGAGGCCTGGGCTCGAATGCCGGTGCTGAGCGGCCTGAACCAGGTCCGTGGCGCCAAAGGCGAAACGCTCTTAACCTCGACCGGCGAAGGTGCCGGAACGGCATCGCCGTTGCTTACGGTAGGGCGATTTGGCAAGGGCCGGACTCTAGCGTTCATGAGCGACGATGCCTGGCGCTGGAACTTCATCGCCGTGGGCAATCGCGAAACACCACAAAACCACCTCAAGCTCGTGCGCCAGGCCATGCGCTGGCTTGCCCAGGAGCTTTCGTTCGAGCAGGTCCAGATTCTGCCCGTTCCTCCTGTTAGACCCGGGGAGAAGATGGCCATCAAACTGCGCGTCCTTAAAGACGACTTCACGCCCACCCGCCAGGCCTCTGTTCAGCTAAAGGTCATCGGGACGGACGGTGACCCCATTCTTGTATCGGCAAGTCCGGACAGCAACGAAGGCGAATACACAGCCGACTTCACGCCTACGAGAGAGGGCTCGTACCGCATCGAGGCGGAAGCCAGCCTCGCTGGCAAGATCCTCGGCAAAGACAGGTTGACCTTTGCCGTTGCCTTTCCTTACGGCGAGAGCGATGACGGAAGACCCGAATTCGAACTTCTCAAGAAGGTTGCCGCAGCCAGCCAGGGTGCGTACTTTTCCATTCATGAATGGAACGTCGAGTCTCTTGCAACCATTGCCGCAAAACTGGAGAGCCACGCCCCCGCGCAAATCACGGAGCAGCGCCAGACGCAGCTCTGGAGCACCATGTGGACTTTTTCACTGATCCTTGTACTGTTGAGCACCGAATGGTGGACCCGCCGGAAATGGGGGCTCGTCTAGAAGTGAGCGTGGCGATTTGAGCCGGCATACAAGCAGCGAATACCAATCTGGAAACCGACGGGGACGGGTGTCGCCGCTGCTAACTGCGGGACTCAAAGCTCGAAGCTTTCTGCTGCTTGTAGTAGTCGTGGCTTTTCCGGGCCGTGTATGGAGCTTCTGCCATGAAATCGAGGTTGTCTACAAGCCCGTCCTCAGATTGGCCGCGACCAACGCGCCCGCCGTCGAGATCGAATGGTTCGGCCATTCCACGTTTCAGATTACTTCAAGCAAGGGCACACGCATCCTCACTGATCCCCACTCGCGGGGGGATCTTCCTTGGCCAACCCTCGAACAGCACATAGTCACCACCAGCCATCAACACGGCGCGCACAGTAATATTTACATGGCCAAGGGTAATCCTGTGATTCTCGAAGGGCTCACTCCCGGCGGCGAGAACTGGCGGCCCGTGAGCACGACCATTCGTGACGTCTCGGTCTACTCCGTACCCGCCTATCACGATAAAAGCCAGGGGCTGCAGCGCGGTAAAAACGCTATTTTTGTCTTTCGCGTTGACGGGATTTGCATCGCGCATCTGGGCGACCTGGGCCATGTATTAACACCGTCTCAACTCAAGCTCTTGGGAAAGATCGATATTTTGCTCGTTCCGGTTGCTGGAGGCATGTACACTATAACGCCCGCAGAAGCC
>JBFJTQ010000156.1:0-6299 GCA_041625275.1 Binatia bacterium
ACATTGTCCAGGGCCATTTGTTTACTGTTGATAATTTTTCCTTCCTTTTGCTTTGGTGCCGAGCTTCGACGTTTACCCACTCCGACTCCACAAAATATAGACCCCACGAGCCTCCAACTTTCGGTGGCGCTGCAAATCATGGGCGCTCCGGGCTTCACTCCGGTTATTAAGCAGGGCGCTTCAGTGACGCTTCAATGCTCCTGGAAAGCGCAGTTCGCGAAGCCTGTGGTTCTTCAGACCCCTATAAATCTAGAGCTTGTCATTGCGGAAGAGACCAGCAAAAACGTCCATCTGCATAAGTCAACCGCCGTCATCAAAGCCGGCAATTACACCTTTCCCGGACCTGGGGGGCAGGGGGTGATTCCGGTCACTTGGAAACCGGAAGGTTTTGGAATTCACAAAGTGAGTTGCTTTGTTGCGAGCCCCAATCCTGAGTGGTGGGGAGAGGGATCGGCGGCGATAGCCAAGGCGACGCGGGAATTGCAAGTGGAGCCGGACAAATTCAAGTTTTGCCCGCCGATGTACCCGGTGATGATCACAAAGAGCCCCAAAGGGGATCAGTATGGCGCCGCAGGCGACGTCAAGCCCGTCGAAATCGTGCTTGGTCTGAACACTTCCCAGGCCGCCGGTAATCAGTTTATCTGTCATTACCGCAGCCAAAATAATGATGTCTCCGATCTGACTCTGACCGTGCCGTGCGCCGCAGCAGAGTTCTTGCCGCAGCAGCCAGGGGGATTCCTCAAAGAGCATAAGTACTACTGCAATGAGTAGTTGCGCCGGACATGTATCGTAGTTGTGCTGACCCATCAGGTCGACCTTTGCCAGCGCGTGCTCCGCATAGCTCGGGCTACCGAGGCGATATACTCAGCGAATCGAATTGCCGACGTTGATACTCATGTGTGCCAAGCAGGTGATGTTAATAGAGTTGCTCTCAGAAAGAGATTGAAAGCCATGATTCTTGCGAATGCCGTTAATATGATCTCCGACTTGCCCAAAGCCCGCTCTCGGGCTCGACAGGAGCCTCGATATTCTATGCTTTGCCGTGTGCTGGTCGTTTTCTGTTTTGGGACTTTGCTGCCTGTTGCTGCTGGGCCTGCCCGGGCAGATACCCTGGATACAATTCTGGACATTCTCACCAAAGCGAAAGTTATCGATCCTGCGGTGAAGGATGCCAGACCGCTGATCGAGTGCGTCGTCAACCATGGGCCGGCAGCCTGCGTCAACGTTCAGTCCGTCGCGGAGAAAGAGGGAAAGGCTGCGATCAAGAAGTACACGCCGGAAGATCCGGCAATCCAGGCGACTGTGGAAATTGTCAAAGCGGCACACGCCCGTGACTGGTTCAAAGTACTTGAGGTGACCGGCACAGATTTGCTTGTGCAGATCGCTTGCAAGGCGGGGCTGTCCGCGACCGGGCCGGTCGGAAACTTCCTCTGTTCCTCGATCTCGGGGGAGATTGCCAAACTAGCCAAGCCGGTCATTAAAGCTGCGATGGGAGCGGTCGCAGATGGCAATTGGCCGAAGCTAATCGTGATTCTAGGCCCAGGGCTCGCCTGCCACCTGGAGATTATTCCGAGTGCGGTACGAAGTGCTGTTTGCGGCGCGATTGGCGAGATTCTCGCGGCAGGAAAAGAAATTGCGGAGGGCCTCGGCGAGGTCCTGGTATCTGTGGGCGGGACCGTATACGAAGCGTGGAAAAACGAACCGGCGAAACAGAGTCCCCAACAGCATTTCAAAACATGGTGGGTGCCTGAGATTCATCGGGGTGCTTGGAGCAAGTTTGTGAAGGGGGATCAGGCTCTTATGTCGGTGGTCAACAAGTTATACGACTACTGCAAAAATTATTATGACTCGTCGAAACCCTGCGACCCAATGAAAAAAACATACCTGGATGCGATCAATCCAGTGGTGACCGCACTTAAAGCCGTGGCGCCCGCATATTATGATGTCCATATCAAACCGTCGCTTTTGTACCACTATCTTTTTTATCTCTCCAGCAAAGTGCAATACATGGGCTTTGGTTGGAATGACGGCAACCCGTGCCCGGTGGAAATGTACAAAAAGTATCCGCTGCCGGTGGGCAGCTCTGACCCTGGTGTTGGAGTCATCAAGGGCGGAGATCCCAAACCTACCGTCTGGGCTTATGCGTGCAAGCCTGTGGAAACCATGCTCAAGACCGCGCTGACGCAGCAGAAGGGGATGCTTGATCAAAAAATGGCTAATCTCGCAAAAAAGAGTTGCACCCTCACGAGTCAGGGGACTATCTACTGCGGGAATTACGATGGCCATGCAGCGTGCCAGAGTGAATTAGCGGGACACGAGAACATGTGCAGCCTCGACCAAAACAAGGCGGCTCAAACGCTCGCAGCCGACATCGTGAAAAAGCTCGGCTCCAAGCGTTGTGCGGCGGTGCCGTCTTCCGCGGCGGTCGAATGCACGCGGCCGTGGAAGCAGCAGGAATGCCAGGCGCTGGCGGCACCGTACAACAAGCCCAATCTTAATTGGAAAGTGCAGTGCGGAGTCAAGGACGATGCCGCGTTCAACCTGGCCAAGCAGCAATCGATGGATTTGATTAAGGTCCTGAATTCAGGCAAATGGACGCCGCCACTCCTGTCCGGCGCAAACACTGAGGCGATGTCCATCAATTTCAAGCCCGCGGGGTGTAAACCAGCTTGGGACCCCGTGGCAATCATTTGCGATGAAAAAGAGGTAGTCGCAGAGTTGGCGAAGACAGTGCCTGCTGTAAACCTCGGGCAATGCTCGGTCGATCCGAATAAAGACGGGGCCGATACGCCATGTTATCTGACTCCGCTATCGATTAAGTCGGTAGCCAACACTCCCGTGTTTAGCCCAGCCAAGGTGCCTCTGCCAAATACACCTGAGGCGGCAAAACGGGCTGTGACGGTTGAGCGAGGGCCCCCCGAAGCTGCCCGCGGGTCGCTTCCTCCCGTGGTTACGCCGGATGCAGGCAGGGGAGTCCCTGGCGTGCCGACGCTGAAAGCGCCGCCGCCGCGAACTGTGGAGGCGGGAGCGCGCGTTTCCGCCGCTTCGCCGGACATTACCAGTGGCGGCCAGCATAGCATCGGCGGACAGGCCGTGAGCGGGGCCGTGGTGAACGTTGATGCGAGCGCGGCGCATTCGGTGAACAAGAACAACAGCGGACTGTGCGAGTTTGCCATTAAACATAGCGCACGCAATCTGGGCGCTACGGCTACGGGACCATTTGACAGCATGTGGACCAACAGCGCAGTGCCGGGAAGTTTCACTAGGAGCTGGGCGCCGCTTGGGCCGGGCGAAATGAGAGAAGAAACAGACCTGGTGAATCTCAAACCAGGCCAGAACATTTTGAGTTTGACGCTCGACAATCTGAATAAGGTGAGCGAATCGAACGAACAGAACAATCAGTTCAGGATGATCGTCAATGTGAGCGGCAACTGCGGTGGTGCTAACACGGCGCCGCAACGAGGAATCGCGCCGCCGGCTGCGCCTGCTGTGCCGCGGGCACCCGCCGATCAACGGCAGCAGGCCCCCATAGCGCCGAATCAGCGACGGTTCATTCCACCGGGTCGCTGAAAGCGGATAACGGGCCAAGGGAGGATTACATGCGTTTACGTGTATTCTTCGTGCTGGTCTCTTTATTCGGCTCAGTTGTTTCGTACGGAGATATTTCAAAATTGGTTGACCCACTCGTATGTCCCGGCGAGTCGATTGCGGTGGCCGCTGAACTTCCAATAATTCGAAAGCCCTCTTTGCAATCTCCGTCCACAACCGACGCGGGGACAGGCCACCGCTGCCAAGCCTCAGGTGACTCCGCCTGCACCGGTTTTACGGAGCTCTGTGCCGCACAACACAGCGACTGCTGTTCTATCTGATATTGAGATCCGTAATCTTGAGTCGCGATTGGCTGCTGCCGAGAAAGACGAGCACCTTGCTAAGTTGGAACTGCAAAAGCAGGTGAACAAGCGACAGCAAACGCTCCAACTACTGTCGAACTTTGCTAAAAAAATGCATGCAACCGCCATTTCGACAATCCAGCCAATAAAGGATTAACGGCGACGGCCTAAGAGGCCATAAACAAGCCACAATCCGCAAATGAACGGATTTCCCTGTACCACCCAAAGAGTCAGCTTAAACCGATGGCGTTGCCCTTCTCATCCACCGCCATCTTTGTTGCCTGGGGCAGCCTGGGTAATCCCGGCATCAGCATCATGTTGCCCGCGACGACGACAACAAAGCCCGCGCCACTGGACAGATGAGCGTCCGTGACCGTGAGGGACCAGCCGCGGGGAGCGCCGAGTTTTTTGGGATCATCGGACAGCGAGCTTTGCGTTTTCGCCATACAGACAGGAAAGGTATCGAAGCCAAGCGCCGAGAACTTTGAGAGTTTTCTTCTGGCCGGCGATTCAAAGTGAACCGACTCGGCGCCGTAAATTTCCCTTGCGATCAGTTCCACTTTTTCTTTCAACCCCAGATGCGCGGGGACCAGCGGGCTGATCTTGTCGAGATCGCATTTCTCTACAGCTCCCACCACCTTGGCCGCTAGTTCCAACCCTCCATCGCCACCTTTTTGAAACACATCGGCTACGGCTGATTCCACTCCCAGGCCCGCGCAGAATGACTCGACCTGCTGGAACTCGGCCAGCTTGTCGCTGTCATGCCGGTTGACCGCTACAATGACGGGAAGACCGAACTTGCGCAGATTCTCAATGTGCCGGCCTAGATTCTCCAAACCTTGCCTCAGCCCGTCATGCGACTTGCCGTTGTCCTCGACGCCCGCCTGCGCGTGAAGTCCCCGCAGCGTTGTCGTCAAGACGGCCACGGACGGTTTTAAACCCGACGAAGGCATGACGATATCCATGAACTTCTCTGCCCCTAGGTCGGCGCCAAATCCTGTTTCGTTGATCACATAATCGGCAGCGCTAAGGGCTATTTTCTGAGCAAAGATGCTGCTGGTCCCATGCGCAATGTTGGCGAAGGGGCCAGCGTGGATCAGCGCGGGGGTGCCCTCCGTCGTTTGCGCCAGGTTGGGCATGAGCGCGTCCTTGAGGAGAACCATCATGGCTCCGGTGCATTCGAGATCCGCAGCCCGAATGCGTTGGCCTTTCAGGCTAAAGCCGATGGTGATTTCGTTGAGACGCTTTTCACAATCGCTCAGCGAGTCGGCTAAAGCTAAGATAGCCATCACTTCGGATGCGGCCGTGATGACAAATCCGCCCTCGCGCGGTACCCCGTTCGCCTTTCCGCCCAGGCCGACGATGATATGCCTCAGGGCGCGATCGTTCATGTCGAGGGCGCGGGGCCAAAAAATATTATCGACGTCGATGTCAAGCACGTTCCCCTGATGCAGATGATTATCGATGATGGCCGCGAGAAGGTTGTGAGCGGCACCTACGGCGTGAAGGTCTCCAGTGAAGTGGAGATTGATCTTGCCGCTCGGCTGCACCTGAGAATTACCTCCTCCCGCTGCGCCTCCTTTGACGCCGAAAACCGGTCCGAGGGAAGGTTCCCGCAGCGTCACGATCGATTTCTTGCCTGACTTTTCCAGGGCCTGAGCCAGGCCGATCGACATGACGGTCTTGCCTTCGCCTTGGCTCGTCGGTGTGGTTGCGGTGACGAGGACGAGCCTGCCGCTTGGCGGAACTCCAGGAGGCGGCAGCCGCGTGAGCTTAACTTTCGCTATATGCCGGCCATAAGGCTCGATGTCGTCTTCGGAAAGGCCAAGTTTTGCTGCGATCTCGCCGATGGGCAGCAGAGTTGCAGATTCACTGTTCATGTTGCTTCGCTCCTGTTGCTAGGGTCTGACATTCGACGCTGCTTTACAGGCGGGAGAGAGTAAGTCCTTAGGCGTGCAACGGCGGAGTTTTCGTCTTTCCGGAGGCCGGTTAATTAGGAGGCCTGTGCTGCGCCAAGAGCATGCTGAACCAGGCGCTCCATGTGATCGTAGGGCTGCGCCCCAACCATCAAGTAGCGCCCCGCGAGAAACGTAGGGACAGCATTGACGCCGAAGGCCGCGCACCGCTTCCAATCCTCATCGACGATTTCCTTGAAGCTGCGGCTCAGAAGGACGTCCCTGGCCTCGTCCGACGGGAGACCAAGCCCCTCGGCGATTTTGACCAGAACATCAACCTTGCCGATATTCTTCGCATCGACGAAATAGGCGCGGAAGAGAGCATCATGAATCTTCTCGCCGTCGCTTTTACTCTCCGCCCACTTTGCCAGCTCCTGGGCCAGCCGGCTGTTGTACGACCATTTGCGCTCTACGTTGTAAGGCAGTCCCTCGCCATCCATGTTCGCCTTCATTC
>JBFJTQ010000157.1:0-6274 GCA_041625275.1 Binatia bacterium
CATCCTGCCAGATCTCGGAAACATCGAGATCGGGAAACTCACCCGGATGGCGGTGCGCCTGTTTCTTGGACGGAAGGCCGACCAGAAAAAGGTCAACGGCAAGAATCTTTCCAGGGAGACGGTGAGAATCATCAAGATGACGCTGCATGGGATGCTCGAAACAGCCGTCCAAGACGGAATTGTTACGACCAATGTGGCGCATGTCAAAACTGCGGCTAACGTGAGCCAAAGGAAAGCGAAGGGAGAAAAACAGGCTCGCATACGGCAGAAGGTTTTTACTAGGGAGCAGCTTTTTGTTTTTCTCAAGACCGCTTACGAGCATGCGCCGCGTTACTTCCCATTGTTTTTCCTGCTAGCTCGAACCGGGCTTCGGATTGGTGAGGCGGCCGCATTGCTTATCGGCGACATTGATTTCGTTAACCGGCTAATCACTGTGGAGCGCAACATCGTAAGAGGCCAGGTGGGGATGCCCAAAAGCGGCTTGACTCGCCAGGTGGACATGAGCGCTCAGCTCACTCGGCTACTCGCTCAGATCGTTTTGGATCGAAAAGAGCAAATGCTGAGAGCCGGACTCTCCGCGGAGGAACTACCCTCGCTTTGGCTTTTTCAGAACGAGGCAGGAAAGCCTATGGATGATAGCAAGGTACGAAAAGCTTTCGCCCGCATCCTGAGCAAGGCCGGGCTCGCTCAACGAAATTTGCATTTTCTGCGCCATACGTTCGCTAGCTTGCTCATCCAGCAAGGGGAGAGTCTTGCTTACGTCAAGGAGCAAATGGGGCATTCCTCGATAGACGTGACGGTCGATGTTTACGGACACCTAGTCCCAGGCGGAAACCGTCAGGCCGTCGACGGGTTGGATGATTCAGACCAATTCGGTATGGAAACAAAATGGAAACATTTCGGGCAAAACCAGCCGTTGGATGAAAAACAAGCGCTGCAACTTATTGAAAAGACTGGAGCCACCCGGCGGATTCGAACCGCCGACCTACTGATTACGAATCAGTTGCTCTACCGACTGAGCTAGGGTGGCTCAAATGGGTTTGACGAAATGAATCATGGCCGCGATGACGAAGGCGCCGATGTACGCGGCGATGAGATCAAACAGAATCCGAAACTCGGAGACTGTTTCAAGGTACTGCAGCAGGCCAGTGGAAAGTAGCACGAACTGGCTCAAGAATAAACCGATCGTCCCTATGATCACGGAGCCAACGATTCCCACGCCCGCCTCGGATGCGACGGACTTGGTGGCGCCGAAGCCAGCCAGAAATGCCAGTCCCACAGAGAGAATGGGGTGCGCGGAGAGATAATCCATGACCTGCTGCGCTATTTCCTGCATGGGGTTACCTCCGGAGGAGCTTGAGCAGCTCTTCTGTCGCCAATTTGGGTTTTTTTGCGCTCATCACCGCGGAGATCAGGGCTACTCCGCGAATGCCGGTGCGCTTCGCCTCTTCGATGTTTTCAGGCTTGATGCCGCCTATAGCATAAACGGGTAACGAGGTTTTTTCCACTATTTGTTTTAGCGCCGCGAGCCCCTGCGGGGCGCCAAAGGCGGCCTTGGAAGGGGTGAAATAAACGGGCCCAAAAAGGATAAAGCTGGCGCCGCTTTCTTCTGCTTCGCGCGCTTCCTGAAGCGAATGCGTCGATGCGCCAATGAGCTTGTCAGCGCCCAAAAGCTGGCGCGCCGTCTCTATGGGCAGCGACGCTTTGCCGAGCTGCACGCCGTCGGCGTCCACGGCCAAAGCGACGTCGATGCGATCGTTGACGATCAAGGCGGCGCGTTGGGCTTCACACAACTTGCGGGCCTTCTCGGCGAGAAAGAACATATCGCGCCCGCCCAGATCTTTTTCCCGCAGCTGGACGGCTTTCACGCCGCCCTCAAGCGCCTGTTCGATGATCCAGAGCAGCTCCCGGCCCCCGCCCTGGCGGCGGTCGGTGACGAGATAAAGGTCGAAATCGGGCGCCAACACTTGCCTGGATTACGCGAGAATGCCCTCTAAAGGGCTGGACGCCGTGGCGTAGAGTTTCTTGGCGATACGTCCGGCGAGAAACGCCTTTCTGCCGGCCTCGATACCGAGCCTCATCGCTTCCGCCATCAGGATAGGATCTTTGGCGCCCGCGATGGCCGTGTTCATCAACACCCCGTCGCAGCCCATCTCCATGGCAATGGCGGCATCTGAGGCCGTTCCAACGCCGGCATCGACGATGACCGGAACCTTCGCCTGTTCCAGAATGATGCGAATGTTGTAAGGATTGCGGATACCCAGCCCGGATCCGATGGGCGCGGCCAGTGGCATCACCGCGGCGCAGCCCATGTCTTCGAGTTTTTTCGCCGCGATGGGGTCGTCGTTGATGTATGGCAGGACGACGAACCCTTCTTCGACCAGAACCTTGGCCGCCTCGAGCGTGGCCGGGATGTCGGGGAACAGCGTTTTGTCGTCACCAATGACTTCAAGCTTGACCATCTTACCCACGCCCGCTTCGCGCGCCAGGCGGCAGGTGCGGACGGCGTCCTCGGCCGTGTAGCAACCGGCGGTGTTGGGCAGTATCGTATATTTTTTGGGGTCCAAGTAGTCGAGCAGGTTTTCTTTGTTTGGGTCCGTGATGTTGACCCGGCGCACCGCAACCGTGACGATTTCGGCCCCCGAGACCTCGATGGCGTGTTTCGTCTCCTCAAAACTGTGGTATTTGCCGGTTCCCACGATCAGTCGGGAACGGTAGCTCACCCCAGCCAATTTGAGTAAATCTTCCATAAATGACCTTTCATCCTCCACCGACGAAGTGGACGATCTCCAGCGAGTCGCCTTCTTTAAGGAGGGTGGACCCGTGACTCTCGCGCGCGACGATGGTGTGGTTGAGTTCCACCACGACACGACCCGGACGAATTTGCAGTTCCTCCAGCAACCCGGCCACGCTGAGTCCGTCGGTGATCTCTCTTTTCTCGCCGTTGATGTGAATATTCATGAAACTAAAAAAACCGTATTCGCCACAACCACCCGCAGGTGGCCAGGGAATACGGTCTTAAGTTCGTCCCCTGGCGCGCTGTGAGGAGCGCAGCCTTGGGACTGTGACTCTCACGCTTCCCTACGCCGGCGCTATCCGGATCAGGTTCGAAGGGTTACCTGGCCGTTCTCAGGCTCTCAGTCTGCCTTCGGCAGACACCCCTAGCTTAGTGAACCCTTAACAGAGGGGGTGGGGGAAAGTCAAATTGGCCTGCGCGGCGGGTCATCGCTCGAAGGATACGCTCGCGTAGCCGACGACTTCCCTCATCTTCGTCACGTCGCCGGAGTGGCAGTGCTTCAGGAGATGGGCGTGCTCCCCGCCAAGCGCGTTGATACTGAAGAGCAGAACCGCCGCTGGCAGCACGCCGCACATGCTAATGTTTTTGTCTTCCACGATGTCCAGAAGTCCTTCAGGATCTAACGCCAGCACCTTATCCAAGGCGAGCCGGTCCAACTCCTCGGTTTTTTGGGGGGAGAGATAATGACTCAGATCGCTACTCGCCAAAATCACGGTTCGGCGGGACGAAGCGGTGCACAGGTCGGCCAGGGTTTGGCCTAATTCGCGGCACTTCCGGGGCGCGAGATAGGAAAGGGACAGCGGCAACAGAGTGAATTCCTTCAGCACACGCTGCAGGAACGGCAACTGAACCTCAATGCTGTGTTCGCGGCGGTGCGGGAGCTCGTCCGGCTGGACAAAATCCAACCGTTCCTGCAACAGGCTGTTCAGTTCGCGGTCGATGACGACGTCGCCCGCTGGCGTGCGCCAGAGATCCCAGGGACTCAAGGCGGCGTTTGCTCCCCGGGACCAGTGGTTGACCCCTAAAAGAATAACGCGCCGAATGGAGTCGTCGAGGCGGGCATAAAAATGAGCGGCGCAAGGGCCGGAGTAGATGTAGCCGGCATGCGGCACCAGCCCGCCAATAATTCCGGGTGACAGCTGTTGCTTTCCCAGGGGTCCGAGGGGACTCGAAAGGAAACATTCATCGATGAGGCTGCCGAGTTCTCCCGTTTCCGAAGGATAAAACGATCCGGCTACGGCCGGAGGCCTGACCCGCTCCATGTTTAGCTCAACGGGTTATTTAAGGCGCGGCGATCTCGACTTCCAAAACGCCGATGCCTTCGATGTCTCCCTCCACTTGGTCGCCGGGTTTTAAAAACACCGGCGGCACGCGAGCGAAACCGACGCCCGACGGCGTGCCTGTGCTGATGATATCTCCCGGTTCAAGCGTAAGGCCGCTCGAATACGACTCGACGATCGTAGGAATGTCGAAGATCATGTCCCGCGTGTTGCCGTCCTGCATGATCTCGCCGTTGACCCGACAGATGAGGCGCAATTGCTGTGGATTGGGAAGGGCGCTCTTGTGCACGATCCAGGGGCCTATCGGACAGAAGCTATCCAGAGACTTGCCCTTGTACCACTGGCCGTGCTGCCGTTGCAGGTCGCGAGCCGTCATGTCGAGACAGATCGTGTAGCCGAAAATGTAGTCATAAACCTTCTCTTTGGGGATGTCCCGTCCTTTTTTGCCCATGACGACGGCCAATTCGACCTCCCAGTCCAGTTTTTCGGTCGCCTTGTGATGAATGACTTTGCCCATCTGGCCGATGACCGACGTGGCGGGTTTGGTGAAGAAAACGGGCCACTCGGGGTATTTGATTTCCAGCGACCTTGCGCGAGCGCCTTCGTCAACATGTTCGCGGTAATTCACGCCAAGCATGACGACGTTTTTTTTCGGCCACGGAATGGGAGCTATGATCTTGGTCTGTCCGAGCTTCAGCAAAGCTCCCGCGCGGGCCAATTTCTTTTGCTCCTCAGCGCCCTTGGCGGCGATATATGCCTCCGCCTTATTGGCGATCTGAAGCGCCTTCGCGCCGGCTTCGATGAAGGCCTGCATGCTCGCCAAAAAGGGCGCATTGCCACTTCTTAAATATCGGCGGTTCACCTCCGCCAAGTCAATGATTTGCTCATGGGGCCCCAAGAGGCCGATTCGTTGCTGGTTCTTGCGAGTGAACGTTACAAAGCGCATTGTTTCCTCCGAGCCGTGAAATTAGAATCTAGATCAAGGTTCTACATGCCGATCCCATGAAGCCTGTGGTCATTAGCGCCGATGAATTTATCTTAATTCTTAACATTGAGGTCTAGATGGCCAACCGTTCCAACGAGTCCGGCATCGCCCGTTTCGTCGTGGCAATGGCTGCCGGGCGGGATAACGTGGGCATGGGAGTCAGCGATGGTTAAACATTTTTTGGCTGTAAGTCGGCTATCAAATCAGCTATAGGAGAGGTGCCGGGGATTGTCAAGGTTGTAGCTTGATGCGGGATACATGCCTCTATGCCGGGGCCATGAAAGAAAGTCTTCGCAACCCGGGCGCGACTGCGGGGTAGGATAAGCAAGTACGCACAAGAATCTTTGTTACCGGCATTTTGGCTTGCGTTCGAGCCACGGCGCTTAACGCTGAAGCCGAATCTTGAGTCATCTCCGTCGCCGAGCTGAGAGGTACTTTCTTGCCAGCCTAGATAGGGAGTGTTAGCTTTCGGTCATGAAACCCAAGCGAGAGACGCGGACAACCATGCGTGAGGGGGATCGCATTCTCATTAACAAGGGAATCTCAAAGAAAGTCTTCATCATCGCCAGAGTCGAAATTCCACATTCCAGCGAAAAAGTGTTTGTCTCCAAGTCGGGCGGGAAATATACCATCGGATTAAAGGTCTGGAAATCGGATTATGCCTGGAGTGAAAAAAACAGGATGTGGATTCCAAAACGGTAGCGGTTCCTGCGAGGGGGCAGATGGACCCGTCTATTAGCGGCTTTCAAACCCGTCTGCGAGAGCCATCATAGGCCAACAACCCTACCAGGAAAAGCGGCCTAGAGCCCGCTCGAATTTGAGCGTCATCATGAAACGCGATCTAAAATCCATCCTTTCCGACCTTGCGCAGGGCAAGGGGCCGTCCGTCATGCTGCTTTTCGGCGACGATCTGCAAGTGCAAGAGGCTGCCAAGGCGATTGTGGATCAGGTGGTTCCCGAGGGTCAAAGAGATTTCAATTTTGAACGCTTCGACGGCCGTTACGTGCCGTGGGATCAGGTTCAGGCATCGCTCATGACGCCGCCTTTTTTCCCTGGAGTCAAGGTCGTCTGGGTAGAAAATGCTCCCTACTTCTTCTCCCGCGAGCAGAAGGGCGAATTGGGCCAGAAAATTGTCCATCTTTGGGGCGAAGGGAAAAGAGACGAGGCAAGTCGGCTGTTGATCGACTTACTGGTCGTTGAAGGTTGGAGCGA